>JBBSWB010000063.1:0-18756 GCA_038046465.1 Nanobdellota archaeon | reverse complement strand
AAGAGCAAAAAAGAATTGCCAAAATTCTCTCTGACTTGGATTCAAAAATAGAACTTAACCATAAAGCAAGAGAAAATCTTGAAGCCATAGGATTGGCTCTATTCAACAAATGGTTTAATATTGATGACATTCCAGAAAACTGGCAAACAAAACCGCTAGATGAAATCGCAGAATATCTTAATGGGTTGCCATTACAAAAATATCCTGCTGGAGAAGATGAAGAATATTTGCCAGTAATCAAGATAAGAGAGTTAAGAAATGGAATATCCGACCAAACAGAAAAAGCAAATTTAGAAATTCCAGAAGATTATATTATTGAAGATGGAGATGTTCTGTTCTCTTGGTCAGGAACTCTTGAAGTGGAAATATGGACTAATGGAAAAGGTGCATTAAACCAACATTTATTCAAAGTTTCTTCAAAGGAATATCCAAAATGGTTTTATTATTACTGGACAAAGCATTTTCTCCAAAAATTTAGGCACATTGCAAAAGGGAAAGCTACAACAATGGGACATATTCAAAGGCATAATCTAACTGAATCAGAAGTTATAATTCCTGATAAAAATGCATTTGAAGATAGGAATAAAATAATGTCTCCAATTGTTGAAAGATTGATAACGATTAGTTTAGAATCTCGAAATCTAGAAAGGATTAGAGATCTACTTTTACCTAAATTAATGTCAGGAAAGATAAGAGTTCCTGTTGAGGCTAAACTATTAAATTAATAATAATCCTATTAAAAATAGTATTAATTAGTCAATATAAAATAGATACTTTTATAAATAGGTAATACTTTTATACCTAAAAAATGAATAAAGAAATACAATTATTAATAAAAATATGCAGAACTAATAAATCAGAATTTAGCCCGGATGAGTTAGCTACGCTTCTTAACCTTAAGTTTAGGGAGGGCGTTTATCCCTATTTAAGAAGATTGGCGGAACAAAATTTTTTAGCTAAAGAAAGTAGAGGAACTTACAAACTAAACGAAAATAATGAAAAAGTAAAAATAATAAAATTTCTGTTAAATTTGTTTGGGAATAATGCAGATATCCTGTTTGGCATTCATACTAAGCGAATCTTAGAAAAATTCAGCACCAACCCTTTACTAAAAGCACATCAACTCCCACAACATAATCTAAAAAAGATCAGGGATATTGCCAGAAAAACAAGAATAATCCACACCACCAGAGAAGGCAACAGTGATATTTATTTCATTCGCTCTTGGGAAGAACCAGTGAAAAAACTACTATCTTTTTTCGATATAAAACTTAATTTTGATGAAGATTCTTTTAAAAATCATATCATAAAACACTTTTCTGCCTTTACCGGAAAACAAGCTCATCTTACTGATGATAACCAGCAGGAATTAGCAAAGCTGAATATGCAGTATTACCTGGAAGGGAAAGACTTTATCTTAAACAAATTTAAAAATCTTGAATCAACCGAAACTGTAATCATTGATATCTTAACTAAAGAGAAGCTCAAGCGATTTACCAATCCCTTTGAGATAACCAAAAAGATAAATGAATGGAAAATAAAATATGTTTACAATACAGATAAAATAGAAGGAAATGCTCTCACTTTTGAAGAAGTAATGACCGGGCTTACGAAAGGCTGGGAAGGGATTAAAAAAGAAAAAAAAGATATCCTAGAAACCGAAAACTCAAAAAAAGCAATTGAAAAAATATTTGATACAGCACACGAACTGACTTTGGAATTTATAAAATTACTTCACTCAATCACTCAGCAAGGAATTGATGAGAATGCGGGAAGCTACAAAACCGAAGAAAATTGTATCATAGATTCAAATGGTGCCCTTGTAGATAATACTACGCCGGTTCAGTTTGTAGATGAAAGGCTTAAAGATCTTATAAAATGGTACTCAGAATATGAAAAGAAACTCCACCCCTTTGTATTAGCAAGTATTTTTCATAATCAGTTTGTGTATATCCACCCTTTCTCAGATGGTAATGGCAGGGTTTCGAGATTAATTTTAAATTTTATATTAATTAAGCATGCTTTCTTCCCAATAATTATTTATAATGATGAAAAACATAAATATTATAGCGCTTTGAGACAATCAAAAGATGGAGATATAAAACCATCAATTATGTTTTTATCTGACATATACCGAACACAATTAGAATTATTTTAATGAAAAATGCCAAAAATAATAACTGAATCCCATGTCGAAGAGAACGTCCTAAGCATTCTCCAATCTTTAGATTACAATATAATCAGAGGAAGCAATGAGGAATATCTGCCTGGTGGAAGCTCTGCTTTAAGAACAGACTATAAAGATGTTGTTTTAATAGATAAACTGCGATACGCTCTCAGAAAAATTAACCCATCTGTTCCAGAAGAAGCAAGAGAGCGGGCAATAAAGCAAATTCTACGAAGCGAATCTCAAAAATTAATTGCGGATAATGAAAGTTTCCATAAAATACTCGTTGATGGTGTAAGTATCCCCATCTCAAAGGGTGGAGAAGAAAGGCATATTATAATAAACCTATTTGACTTCAACAACCTAGAAAATAATGAGTTTTCAGCAGTTAATCAGTTTACAATTATTGAAAACAACATAGAACGCCGTCCAGATGTTATTCTTTTCATAAATGGCTTGCCATTAGTAGTTTTAGAATTAAAGAATCTGGCAGATGAAAAGGCAGATATTTGGACAGCCTACGACCAATTCCAAACTTACAAAGAACAATTACCCTCTTTATTCAAATTCAATGAAATATTAATTATCAGCGACGGAATTGAAGCAAGAGCTGGGACAATAACCTCTGAAAAAGAGAGGTTCATGCAATGGAAAACCATCAACGGAGAAAAGCCAAAGAAAGGATTAACTGAAATTGAAGTTCTGCTCAAAGGAATGTGTGATAAGAAGAGAATATTAGATATTATCAGAAACTTCATTGTTTTTGAAAAAGATAAAGAAACAAAAAAGAAAGTTGCCGCTTATCATCAATATTGGGCTGTAATCAAAGCCATAGAATCTACAAGAAGAGCAAGCACGAAATCAATCATGCAAGTAAGAGAAGCGCCAGAATCTTATGGGCTTTCATCTGTAAAGGAACAGCCAAAAGGAGATAAAAAAGCAGGAGTTGTCTGGCATACGCAAGGCTCTGGCAAGTCTTTAACAATGGTTTTCTATACTGGAAAATTAATCAGAGATTTCAACAACCCGACAATAGTAGTCCTAACTGATAGAAATGATTTAGATGACCAGCTATTTGGAACTTTTGGAAAGTGCCAAGATGTCCTAAGGCAAAAGCCAACACAAGCAAATGACAGAAAAGAAATTCAAAAACTTCTCAAAGTATCTTCTGGCGGAGTTGTTTTTACTACAATACAAAAATTCTTCCCAGAAGAGAACAGAGAAACGTATCCGATTCTTTCAGAAAGAGATAATATTATTGTTATAGCTGATGAAGCCCACAGAAGCCAGTATGGTTTTTCTGCCAAGATATTAGACAAGAAAGACAAGGCATTAATCACTTATGGCTATGCAAAATATCTAAGAGATGCTTTGCCAAATGCCTCTTTTATTGGATTTACTGGAACTCCGATTGAGAAATCAGACAGAAGCACGCCAGCAGTATTTGGAAAATATGTTGATGTTTATGATATTGAGCAGGCAGTTGAAGATGGTGCTACGGTAAGAATTTATTATGAGAGCAGATTAGCAAAACTTGAATTAAAGCCAGAAGAAAGACCAAAAATAGATACAGAATTTGAGGAAGCAACAGAAGGAGAAGAAGTTGAAGGCAAAGACATACTTAAAAGTAAGTGGGCAAGATTAGAAAAAGTTGCAGGTTCTCCAAGAAGAATAAGCAGAATTGCTAAAGATATTGTTAAGCATTTTGAAGAAAGAATTTCTATTCTCGAAGGAAAAGGAATTATTGTTGGCATGAGCAGAAGAATTTGCGTTGATTTATACAATGAAATAATCAAAATAAAGCCAGAGTGGCATACTGAAGATGATGATAAAGGATTCATAAAGGTAGTTATGACTGGTTCAGCTTCTGATCCAAAAGAATGGCAACAGCACATAAGAAACAGAAAAAGAAGAAAGCAGATAGGCGATAATCTGAAAGACGACAAGCACGAATTAAAGTTAATGATTGTTAGAGATATGTTTCTTACTGGTTTTGATGCGCCCTCTCTTCATACTATGTATTTGGATAAGCCGATTAAAGGGCATACTTTAATGCAGGCAATTGCCAGAGTAAACAGGGTTTATCCTGGAAAAGAAGGCGGTTTGATAGTTGATTATATGGGTGTTGGTGTTGAACTAAAAAAAGCATTAATGAATTATACCAAAAGTGGCGGTAAAGGAAAACCGACTTTTGACCAAGAGCAGGCAGTTAAGCTGATGATGGAAAAATACGAGGTTGTAAAAGATATGTTTTATGGCTTCAATTATAAAAAATTCTTCCAGCTTAGACCAGAAGAAAGAATCTCTTTTGTTCCGTCTGCAATGGAGCATATTCTCAAAGAGAAAGACAAGAAAGAAAGATTTGCCAGAGAAGTTACTGCTCTCCTAAAAGCATTTTCTTTGGCTGTCCCAAATGAAAAAGCAATGAAAATAAAGGAAGAAGTTGGATTTTTCCAAGCAATAAAATCTGCTATCACAAAAACAACAGAAACAAAGAGAGAATTACAGGATAAATTTGATTCAGCAATAAAGCAGATTTTGTCAAAAGCAGTAATCTCCGATAGAATTATAGATATTTTTGAAGCGGCAGGAATACAAAAGCCAGAGCTTTCCATTTTATCTGAAGGTTTCTTAGCAGAAGTTAAGGAAATGCCACAGAAAAATCTTGCATTTGAGGCATTGAAGAAATTGCTGAATGATGAAATAAGAATTATGTCAAAGAAAAATATGGTTCAAGCCAAGTCATTTATGGATTTGCTCGATAAAACCATCAAGAAATATACAAATAGGAGTATAGAAGCTGCCCAAGTTATAGAAGAACTGATTGAATTGGCAAGAAAAGTCAGAGATGAGAAAGGCAGAGGCAAAGAGCTTAATATGAATGATGATGAAGTTGCATTTTATGATGCTCTTGAAGTTAATGATAGCGCAGTTAAAATTTTAGGTGATGATGCTCTCAGAAAAATCGCATTAGAATTAACTGAGATGATTAGGAATAGTGTAACCATAGATTGGACTCAAAGAGAAAGCGTGCAAGCAGGAATGCGTTTGAAAGTTAAAAAGATTTTAAGGAAGTATGGTTATCCTCCTGATAAAGAAAAGTACGCAATAGAAACAGTTTTGAAGCAAGCAGAATTAATTGCTAAAGGTTGGGTGGGTAAATAGGTTTTATTACAATCCGAACTATTTTTTCTGAATAATAAATTATTTTTCTTTAAAACTCCAAAATTTATCCTTGCCAACAATAACATGGTCTAATACTTTAATATTTAGTAATTCTCCTGCATCAAACAATTTTTCTGTTATTTCCGTATCTTCTTGAGATGGTTCCGGCTCTCCTGACGGATGATTATGGACTAAGATAATTGAGTTTGCACTTTCTCTTATTGCTGACTTAAAAACTTCTCTTGGATGTATAACTGAAGCATTAAGAGTTCCGATAGAGATTGTTTCATCTTTAATCACCCGATTTTTAGTGTCCAAAAGAAGAATTATAAATTGCTCTTTTTTGTTATCTAAAATTCTCTGGGAAGCATACTGAAAAACATCTTGTGCCGATTTTATTGGTTTTCCGCTTTCTTTTGATAGATTATACCTCTTATTAAATTCAAAAAGTGCTTTTATTTGCATTGATTTTGCAGGGCCAATGCCATCAATTTCTTGTAATTCTTTTAATGATAATTCATTCAATTTACCAATTCCATATTTTGAAATTAGTCTATCGCTCATTTCAACTGCATTTTCTTGCTTGTTGCCTGTTTTGAAAATTACCGCCAATAATTCTGCATCTGAAAGTACGTGAGCTCCATTCTTCTCTAATCGTTCTCTTGGCCTATTTTCTTTTGATATATCTTTTATTTTCATCTATAACCAAAATAAATGGCTATTTAATAAATATATTGAAAAATATTCTGGATATTTACAGTCTAAAAACTCTCAAAAAGAAAAAGTTTAAGCGAAATGGTTTGCGTGAGAAACCCCCGGCTTTAGCTAGATTTATTTAAGGTAAGTTTTTTTTTAAATAAGATTTTCTCAACAGAATAATTTATAAGTATAATAATCATTTTCTAGTATAAGAATGGCAGAAAGGCATTTAGTTGTTGATCACTTAAAATTAAGCTATGAAGGGCTGTTTAATGCAGATGAATTATACAGCGTCATCTCTTCTTTCTTCTTTGAGCGGGGCTGGGACTGGTTTGAAAAGATTAATGAAGCACATATCTCTTCTTCAGGAAAGCAGATCCGCATTGTTTTGGAACCGTGGAAGAATATCAGCGATTTTTATAAATTAGTTATTGCTATTAAATTACATATGCAAAATGTCAAAGAAGTAGAAGTGCAAACGGAAGAGAAACCCGTGCGAGTTAGCCAGGGAATTATTAAAATGACTATTGATGGTTATGTGGTTAGCGACCGAAAAGGAAAATGGCATAATGAACCAGTACATTGGTTCTTAGGGGTTGTTTTAGAAAAATATTTCTTTAAGGACCCATATCGAAAAGCAGAAATGTGGCTGAAAAGCGAAGTGGAAGGATTACACAGCCAGATAAAAACTTATCTTAATACTTTTAAATATACTTATGGTCGGTAAAAATGGTTGAAAAAAATTTAGTCGTCAATAATAAAGAACTTGTTTATCAAGGTATTTTTAGAGTTGATGAACTCTTTTCAGCCATAAATAAGGCTTTGGGAGAAAAAGGCTACACTAAACGTGAAAAGAAAAGCGAAGAATTGGTGACTTCTGCCGGAAGAATGTTATTTTTAGAATTAAGGCCATATAAAATTATTACCGAATATATTACCTTAATGATCAAAATTAAAATTACTTTAGACAATATTACTGACGTTAAAGAAGAAGTTAATGGACATAAAGTTGTTTTTCAGAAAGGAGATGTTAAAATCGCATTTGATTCTTGGTCTTTAACCGATTATCAAAGCAAATTAGAATTGACTCCTGGTGTTTACTTTATGAAAAGCATGATTAACAAATTCTTGTACACGCTTCCGTTAGAAAGTGGTTCTATTCGAACTTTAGGCAGGGATACAGCGTATATTTATGCCCAGGTCTTAAAATTTTTAAATTCTTATAAAAGTAAACCGAAAAAAGTTGCTGAAGAAAAAGTCAGGAAAGAAATTGAAGAAGAAATAAAGAAACAAAGCCAGTAAATTAATATTATTAAAAATGTTTTGATGGCTTTTTCTTTTTTAAAATAACTATTATTAAGATTAAGGCAATGATAATTGCTATCCCTATAACTACCCCTTCAATAATTTTAAACAATGGGCTAGTCTCGCTCAAGACGGTTTCTTTCTCAATTATTTCTTCCTTTTTAATCTCTTCTTTTATTTCTTTTAATTCTTCTACAGCCGTTTCTTTTGCAAAAGGGCTAATATCAATAAACAATTTTTTAATCAGATTTTGGTCATAAATATTAATTTCTTTTGCATTTATATAATATGGTACATACAGGGTAACTTCAGTTTCATTTAATTCTATCATTCCTCCATCATTAATTTCTCCCGTTTCTAAATCAACCGCATCATAAAAGATAGTTAAAGGAAAGGCAAAAAAAGTTAAATTTAATATTTCGTTGTTAAATGAAACTACTTCTGCTACATACATCCCTTCCGGCATCTGAAGTTTTGTTGACGAAACTTCTACAGAAATTTTGTTGTAAGATAGAACCCCGTTATTATACTTTAAATCTATTTTGTAATAATGATATACTTCTGCCGAGACAGAAACAGCTAATAAAAACAGCAATATTGAGAGTATTATTATTGGTTTCATTTTATTCATTTTGTTGCAACCTGTTTTTCTTCCTCTTCTTTGTAATTGATTATATAATCGTATTCTGATTTACTTATCTTTCCAGCTTCGTAAGTTAAATCTAAAGCTTCCCGATATCGCGGGTCATATTTGTCGCTGAAGGGATCTATTAATGGTTTAAAGAAGGTATAGCTGTCTGCACGGTGAGCTAATTCAGCCGTCTCAGCTTTAAGTTCCCAGATATTATTACAAGCATAGGGAGTTACACAACCCTTTCTTGGTTCAGTTGAGCCGTCAGCCCAAGTTGAAGCAGATCCAAATCCTAATTTGCCTTTAGGTCCTAAATCTTTGCCTAAAACAGAATTAAATGCTTTATCCCACCTCTCTTCTCTGCTTAAATAAACGTCAATCTCTTGCTGTTCTTCTATTGATTTATCTGATTGATCTAATCCTTTTTGGAACCGAACCAACTTTTTGAATGAAGCAACTTCGGCGTTTCTTTTTTCATCAAAATCTGCTGTATGCGCGGCTTCATGATAAAGTGTTCCTTCGCCAAGCTGGTTTTCATTAATGATGATCTTGTTATTTAAAGGATTCGCGCACCCGACAGCTTTCGACGACCAGCAGAGATCTCCAGCGTAACCTTGAACTATCTGCAATTCTTTGATACTCGCTCTTTGTTTTGGGGTGAGTTCTTCTAAATCTTTTATAAGTTTGCGTAATAATGCTGGATCCAGCCGAGGCAAATCTAGTTTTTCAAGATCGACTATGTCTCCAAGGTATTCTAACAAATTTTCCCGGACCGGCCACTGGTATTGATCAAGCATTGTTCTAACTAACTGGACCTGATCTTGATTGTAAATAACGCTGCTTCCTATTTTTTCATATTCCTCTTCTGGGATGTTTTCAGGAACTACTCTAAAACTTCCGCCCTCATCAAAAACTACTTTATTCCTTATTCCAGTATCTTCATAATTAAAAGATGGTCTTCCTAAAATATTATTGCCTTTTTCATCTTGAATTAAAAGTGTGAAAGGAACTGAATCTTGTTTAAATTGCGCATTTGCAATCAAATTTTCATCTCCGGCTTGGGCAGAAAGAGCAACACTGTTTATCTGAAATTCATATCCGGCCCCGCTAGAAAGAACAACAGTATTTATTCCATTCCTGAAAGTTGGCCGCGCAGAGGAAGGATTTACCTGAATAGTTACTAAAGGTATTTTTCCGGTTCTTTGTTCAATAACCACGTCTGTTCTCATCGGGAAATCCATTCGGAGATAGTCTCTTTTTTCAATATCAAAGAAAGGATTTCCTGGAGAAAACTGTATCTCATAATAATATGTTGTTATGCCTTCGTATCCTTCATGTGGTTCGTTACCATATCGCATCTTCTTTCCCGTCGGATCAAAAGAAAGATACGATCCTGGATGTTTTTTTCCGTCAAAAAAAAGATTTATTCTTCCCCTAGCCCAATTTCTAAAAGAATTGACCTGGACGCCGTTTATTTCAGCAACTTTTATTTCAGCAACTTTTTCTGTTAATAAATCCGGTCGAAATTCAAGATAGGTTTGTCCTTTCTCAAAATTTAAGGTTCCTTTCACCTCATTCCCCAGATAACTTAAAGTCCGCTCTTGGGTGTCAACAACCACAATATCTGTATCGGGAATAAGAATTTCTGTCTGTTGTGGCGATAAAGTAAATATAATTCTTCCCCCTTCGTTCATTTTTAACTGTCCCAATTTATAATTAGAACCAGTAAGAGTTACCTGCCCTTTCTCCCCGTAGGTTGCGGAAAGAATACCGTTCTTAAGTTGTGCTCCTTCTCCTAGCTTTACTTCAACATCATATTTAGCCTGGATTGCTTTCTCGGCTTCTTTCACATCTACATCTTTAGCTAGATTGTCAATCTTGTCAAAATTAACCGCAATCTGTTCAGCAGCCATTCCTTTTCTTTGTTCTGCACTTAATTTAGAATAATCTAATTGGTCTGCAGGAATTTCTTTTACTCGATTCTGCGGAATTTTCTTCCATTGGTCGTCAGTTAATTTACTCCAATCCGGGATAGTCTTATAATCGCCCCAATTCCAGCTGAAATAAGCGGGGTCTTTTGGGTTATAAATATTAGCATAAGCTAACTGGGCCTGTTGTTCTGGAGTAATCTCTCCTGTAATCGTTCCGCCTTCTTCAATATCAGCAGGATCGGCTATCAAAGTGCAAATACTAAGTAAAACTGCCGTTAATAATATAATTTTTAGTTTTGATTTCATTCTTCAACCAATTTTTCCGTTTCCTGAAATTCATACCGATTTAAAAATAAATATTCAAAAGGGCTGCCTTTATTTTCATCAATGACGATAAATAAGAATATTCCCTCACGAAGGGGGTTTATTTCCGTCCTTAAATCTCTTTCTAAACCTAGGTAAGTCAGACAGCTGATGCAAATAGACTCGGGATTTTTTTCATCTAAATAAACAAATTCTAAACTCATATTATGAATTCTTCCTAATTTTGAAGGAATTGTTTGAGAAAAATGAGCTAATGATTTAGCTAAGCTATTTTGTTTAATAGTTATTGGAAAATTAATGTCAAATATAACCTTTTCCTCAAAAACTTTGGTTGAAGTTATTATCTCTTTCTGCTCAATATCCAATCCGGCTTTCTTAAATGGAACAAAATCTTGTATGCAGAAAAAAAGTTCGTTATTCATGTAACTGGAAATTTGTATTTCTAATTCTTTTTTGGAAATTATATGGCTTTTGTTTCCATAAAGATAGTAAGGCAGACCAAATTCAGCAAGAGCAGGCAATTCATAATATCCGCCTTGCTGGGCAACAAAGACCAAAGCGTTTTTTCCGGTTTTTTCAATACAGGATTCAATATACATATTAACAGAATCGCTAAGAAGAGGGACGGGATCTACTTCTTTTAACTCCTCGCCAACCAGGAAGGTCTTAACTAAAAAAATACCGGCGGTTAGAAAAATAATTAAAATACCAACTACCATAAAAATCGTTACTTGTCCTCTTTTTAACATTTAAACTATAAGAAACCAACATAATATTTAAAATTAACTTAAATTAAAATAATTTAAATCAAGAATATTAATAAACTGCCCAGTACGACTCTAACTAATCACTTTTCCCTGCAATTCAAACTTGCCAAATTTAATGATTTTAACTTTAAGTAGATCTCCTAATTTGAAATTACCTTCCACGATTACCGGCTTGTAATATTCATTCCGGCCAATCCATTGCGGCCCTTCCCCTTTTTCGTCAATAATAATCTGGCCTTCCCAATTCAGCCATTTCTCATTCTGCATTAATGAAATATTATGAAAAATATCGGTAAGCACTTTAGAACGGTGATTGGTTACTTCTCCAGGTAATTGTACTAATTTAGCTGCGGGTGTTTTTGGTCTGGGCCAGTAGCGGGAAATGTTTACCGAATCAGGAATAGTTTCTCTAATAAGATTTAAAGTATCCCAATATTGTTCTTCAGTTTCTCCTGGAAAGCCCACAATAATGTCAGTCATTATATTCAGGGCAGGGATAACCTGCCGAAAAGATTTTATTTGTTCTTTGAAATCAGTAACTGTATATTTCCGGACCATCTTTTTTAGGATTTCATCATTTCCAGACTGCACCGGCAAATGTAAAAATTTGAATATTTTTTCATGCTGATAAACTTCAATCAATTTATTTTTAATCTTAGGTAAATGGTCTGGATTCATCATACCAATCCTAATCTTAAATTGCCCGGGAATTTTAACCAGTTCATTCAATAAAGCGGGCAGATCAGCATTAAGGTCGAATCCGTAACAGCCAGTATCTTGGGCAGTTAACCAAAGCTCTTTTACTCCTTCCTGGACTGCCTGTTTAGCCCGCTCTACTATTTCAGTAATTGGATAGGATTGCAAATTTCCCCGGGCTGCTTTGGTTTTACAAAAAGAACAAGCCCCCAAACACCCTCGGCAGATGGGGAGTATTTCTACTGCAGAATTTTTTCTAGATCGGGGAAGATTTAAAGAAGGAAATTCTTCTGTTTCCAATAGTTTTATCACGTTATTATTTAGCGCTTCTTCTACAACTTCAACGACTTTACTAATTTGTTTTGTTCCTATTAAAGGATATTTTTTTAATTTTTCTGGATCGGTTTGAGCGATACAGCCGGCAACTACAATAATTTTGTAAGGGTGTTCTTCTTGTATTTCTGCCAGCTGATTAAAAAAATGGGTTTCGGATGGCCCTTTAACGGTGCAGGTGTTAAAAATAACGATATCTGCTTCTTCCAGATTTTCTGCTAGTTCAAATTGAGCTTTTTTTAATAATCCAGCCATCTGTTCAGAATCGGCCTGATTCAGCGAGCAGCCAGCAGTAATGATATGGAATGAAGTCATAGGTGCTTTTTAGCCGGGTTACTTTAAAAATATTCTGCTGGTAAAGAAGATAAAGAAAAATAAAGTTACAGGCATTAGTTATTATTGGGTTATTAATCAATCACGAGACTAATTTCCGGCTAAGATTTTTTCTAAATTTGATAAATCCCAACGAACCCAATATTGAAATAAGTGGTCAGGTATTCTTTCTTTAAATTCGGCCGTGCCCAAGTCGATTAAAAAAGGATTGCCGGCCGGATCTATAATAATATTTCTGGCAAAAAGATCTAGACCGGCTATTTCTGCGGCGTGTATTGCAGTAACAGTATCACTAAGTTTTTGCTTATTCATAAAAGGGATTAGTTGCCCTTTATAGTCATAGTTATCTCTTAAACATTTTCCCGGGATATACTCTTTAATTAAAGCAACGGTTGAGTTCGGATCGGTTTTTGGGAGGGTTAAAGTATGTATGCTCTTTTTATGGGCAATGTATTCCATATCTTTGACTCGATCCAATATCTCTGCTTCTTGTTGAACATGGTAATAAGTCCAATCCCCTCGGCGTTCATCTGCTTTTGAACCAATCTTTACAGTAAAATAAGCAGCTTCTTTTTGAACTAAGTAAACCTGGCAAGTAGAAGGCAACAATGGTTTGAGAACATGATAACCGAGCTCCCTAATTGCACCTAAATACATTTCCCTCAATCGGAATTCGTCCATATTTTATCAGAATCCCAACCGTTTTAAAATTACTTCTGGATTAAATTCTTCTAAATCTTCGTAGCGCTGTCCTACGCCCAGAAATAAAATTGGTTTTTTAATAACGTAAGCAATCGATAAAGGTGCGCCGCCTTTTTCATCAACATCAGCTTTAGTTAAGATGGCTCCATCCATTTCCACTAACTCATTGAATATCCTGGCCTGCTCAATACAGTCGTTACCGGTAATACTCTCGCCGACAAATAATTTTAAGTCCGGTTTAGTGACGCGGATTATTTTTTCCAGTTCAGCCATTAAGTTAGCATTAGAATGTAATCTGCCGGCCGTGTCAATCATCACTACATCAATTTTATTTTTTTCAGCAAATTTGATCGCATCAAAAGCTACTGCGGCTGCATCCGAACCATATTCGTGCTTGATTATTTTTACTTTTAATTTATCCGCATGCTCTTCTAATTGCTGAATCGCTGCTGCTCTAAAAGTGTCGCAGGCAGCTAACACTACGGAAAGTTTTTGCTGCTGAAGATAATGGGTCAATTTGGCAATAGTAGTAGTTTTTCCCGTGCCATTAATTCCAAAGAAAGCAATAATGTACGGTTTTCCTTTTTGTTTTATTTTTTTAACTAAATTAATCTGATCGATAGTTAAAATTTCTGACAAAGTTCGTTTGAGAGTTTCTTCAATTTTCTTAGGAACATCTCGGGGAAGAGGCTGGTCGACTAATTCTTTTTTCAAATCAGTTTTAATGCGGTCGATTACTTCTACTGAAACATTATTTTCTAACAAAGCCAATTCCAATTCCCAGAATAATTCTTCAAACTTTTCTGCAGAAATAGTTTTGGTTGTAAAACTTTCTTTAAGTTTGCCGAAGAAAGATTTTTTGGGTTTTTCAAGTTCTGGTTCTAAGAAGGGTTCTTCTTTTTCTTTTTTACTCTCCTTTTTGGTTAAAATCTGTTCAGTACTTTCTTCTTTTATTGGTTCTGCGGGTGTTTTAATTTCTTTTTTTAATTCTGGAAATTCTTTTTTAGTTTCTTTTATTTCTCTTTTTTCTTCCTGCTCTTTTTCAACTTTTGTTTCTTTTTTAATAGGTTTTACTTCTTTTATTTTTTCTTTAATCTCTTTTTTATCAGATACAACTTCCTTTTTGATTTCTTTAACTTCTTTTTTTTCAGGAATAGTTTTTTCTTTTTTTATTTCTTTTTTTTCAGCTTTTTTTAGTTCAGTTTCTGTTTTAATATTCTTCTGCGCTTCTTTTTCGTTTACTTCAACCTCTTTTACAACTGTTTCTGTTTTTTCAACTGCTTCTACTTCGGCCTTCTTAGAAAAGATGGATAAGGATTTCTTTAATTTTTCTTTAAATTTTTCAAACATATTTATTCATCCAGATTAGGTTTAATTTCTTCATAAATTTGCAGAATGCGGTTTTGTAAAGGTAAGATGGTCTGTTCTGCTTCGGCTTGTTTATCTGCCAAATCGTTTTGCTGTTCTTGCAATAATTTGATTACTTCTGCTCCAGTTTTTTCCACCGTTACATCTGCACCTACATTAACAATAAATTTATGATTATCTTTCAGTTCCGCTTTTATAAAAATTCCATTAGCCAAAGGAGCAAGAATTTCGCTACCCGGTTTAGTTTTTTCTAAATCTTCTACTGCTTGAATGGACAGGCTTACTTCTTTAAGATGCTGTTGGAGTAATTCCAAATGCTGGGTAAACTGTTCTAACTGCTGCTGAAGCGCTTGAAATTCAGCGTATTTTTCTTGAATTTGATTATGGTCCTGGTGTTCAGGAGAGTCATGGCTACCTTCGTGTTGTTCATGATCTTGTTTGCAGTGTTCATGATTACAGTTATGGTGTTTAGGGTTACATTCAGTCATATTATCTATAATTTGGGGGCTTTTTATAAGATTTTTGCTTTAAAATACGCTTAAAGGCAGATGGCAAAACTTTACTTTAGAAAGAAGATATTTGAGTTCAGAAAAAGATAAAAAGAAGCAAGGAGTTAATAGATATAATGGCTGGAAAAACTAAACTATTACTCGTGGCCTGTTCTCAAGAAGAAACTGCTAAACTTACTGAAAATATTTATAGGATCTTAAAGAAAGATTATGGTTTAGAAGACCAACTAGAAATGTTATTGGGTCGGAGAAGAAATGAAATTGACCCAGAATTAGCTAAAGGTTATCGTAGCCCTTTAGTGATGGATTTTTTTCCTGATGCTGAAGTTCAAGTCGATATCGGCAGAAATGATTTAAAAGACATTATTCGGGGAAAACACGTTGCGTTAATCGAACATTTATTGACTCCGGACCGAAAAATGTTTCCTACTCATCCAGAGTATTCTCAGGCGGTTTCTATTAACGACCACCTTATGGCGGTAAGGGGATTCTTAGATGTAATCAGCGATGTGGAGCAAGAAATATTGCAACGCACCTTGGTAGTCCCTTATCTAACTTATGTTCGCTCCCATAGTGTTGAAAAATACCAGGGCCAGGGATTCCACCAATTTAATTCTTTAAAACGAACGATTGATGATTATAGTCGAGGAGGGGTTAATGCAATCTTAGCTATCGACCTTCATTCTGATAAAGCCGTGCAGCTAGCCCGAGAGAAAGGGATGGATTTCCATAACATTAATCCATTTAAATCGGGTAGGTCGGTAAACCCTTATAAATTAGGATTAGATGAGCAGAAGATAAATGAAGTTCTTCCTCGATTAAGACCTTATCAAGAACGGTTAAAGAAATTAGCAGAGGATTGCAAAGATAACTTATATATTGTTTCAGTTGATGCCGGAACAGAATTGCGCGTAGAAAATTTTGCTGAGAGAGCCTTCCAGGAATGTAATGTACAGCAAGTTTATGCCATGGTGGCTTATTTTGATAAATCAAGGATTTCTTATGACCAATCAGTTATGAAATTTAAACCCTTTAGCCAGATAAATGAAGAAAATGTTAATCCGAAAGGAACTTACATAATTATAGATGATATGGTCGCTAGTTTAAGAACGGCCGCAGATGTAGCTAAAATCCTCAAAGAAAAAGGGGCAAAACGGGTAGAGGTGTGGACCAGTCATGCGGTTACCATGCCTTTTCAACATAAAGCGGCCAATGACCGGACTTATATTGATAACGTGGTCTGCTTAGACACTATTCCCCAACACCCTCAATTAAATATTGAATATATTCCTGCCTCTGCTGATCTGTTGGCAGCAGAATTATACAAAGTCCATCAGAAACTTAGTGCGCAACAGTAAAATCAGAGATTCGTTTCTTCCGTCGATTCATTAACAAATATTTTTCTTTCTTTAATAAAGTTGGTTCTGAGTTTAGGATGCATCCGTTGTAACGTTCCTTGCCCGCTTAACCCTACTTCTGGAGTTTTGCAGGAATAATCGTCAGCAGAAAACTCTTTTCCGGTTTTCAAATAAATTTTATAAGCAGTTTGAAATTTATCAAAATCAATCCAAGTATGCCATCCGTTACTTTGGTTTTTTTCACCAGGGTTTGTTTTAATTTTTTTATATTTTTTCTTAGCTAGCATTACGACGCGAGAAGGAAGGTGTTCAGAAACAATTTCATAATCTGGCAAATGTTTGATTAATTCTGTAGAAAAGTTTACCACTTCTTCATGCACCGGCATATTTTCTTTCTGTAACCGCTGCCGGGAGGGGCCGACAAACATGTATGCTTTAACTTCTATAAAATCGGGATTTCCCTGATTGATTAATTCTGCGTATTTTTCCGGCAGAACCATATTTGCTTCTTTGATTAAGGTTAAGCGTATACAAGTCCGTTGTTTTTTTTGCGCTAAATATCCTAAGCTTTGATTCAAACGTTCCCAATAATCGGTGAACAAAGGTTTATCTATTTCTTTCAGCAGTTCTTTAGTTGGTGCATCCAAGCTTAAGTATAGCTGAGTTACCGGCTGTAAATTTTTAATCTGTTCTGGATATTGGGCATTAGTAACTAAAAAAGTAGAGATCTCTTGTTGATGAAATAAGTCGATTAACTCGTTAATTTTTGGATAATTAATTGGTTCTCCAGTCAAAGAAAGAGCAACATGCTTAACCTTTTTTGATTGTTCATACGCCTCTCGGTTGATTTTATCCGAACCATTAAAACCGATTAATAATTGGTGGTGTTCTTGGATGCTTTTGGTTAAAATCAGTTGAGGATCGTCTACTCCCCATTGCCATTCTTTAGAAACAGGGGCTTTATATCCTCGCCAGCAGAAGGTACATCTATTTGCACAGCTTAAGGAAGTAGTCATTTGCAGGCATTGGTTGCTCATGATTCCATAGAATTTTAATTTGTAACACCCGCCCTTTCCATTAATCATGCTTCTGGTCCAGCCGCAAATTTTTACAGCGCTGTGCTTGCCAACAATTCTATATTGCTGGTGTTCTAGTTCGGCTTGGTGTTCTGGGGTTAACATGATTAGTTCTTTTCGTGATTAATTTATAAAAGTTTGCGGTAAAAAAGCTTTAACCGAAACAATTATTAACTTAAAACTTCTTATATTGGTTATGTCTTTGTTTGAGAAATGTAAAGAAAACATTATTGATGGGCGCAGAGTATATGTCTGCAGCAAAGCTACGGGTTATCTTGAAACATATAATCAGCGGATTGTTCAAATCTGCTCGACCAAAAGGATTGCTAAATTTTTTCCTGCTTTGTGGTTTTCGTTGGAGAGGTATTCTAATAAAGAATTGCCGTCTGTTTCGCCTGCTTATGTCCTATCCGATGAAATATATCGGGGAATAGCAAAAATACATCTCGTTCCTAATAAAATTCAGAACTTTAAAACCTTTGAAACCTATATAATTCATGAATTGACTCATCTTTGGCATGCTCAACAAAGCGGGTGGGTTAAAACGAGGGCACACTCACATATGCGTTTATTTCGGGCAACCCAAAAAATTTTATTTGAAGAATTTCAAGGGGCGAGCCTTCCGACTATTCGTCGCATGCTCTTTCTCTTTGTCTGGAGTTTGTATGTAGAAGGGATAGCCCTATTTAATCAACGCTTAAATGAAGAGGAAATCGAGTTTACTGACTCTTTTTTTTTGAGTAATTATAAAGATTCTAGAGAATGTGCTCGAAAAATAACTAAATCTTTCTTAGAACTTTCTCAAAATCCCAAGAACAAAGAACTACCTTATGATTTTCAGAATGAGCAAATAAGAAAAAAAATCATAGATCGTTTAAAATTAGATTATTATATTATTGCCGTGCACATGGTTTTTTCTTTGCTATATTTAGACCCAAATTTAAATATAACAAAAATTGCCAAGATGAACCATTTTACTTTTGTTAAAAAGTATGAAGCCTGTATGCTTAAACTAAATTATAAGCCTGCCGTTTCATTAACCAGCGGAGCAGGAGATTTTGATTACAAACGAAGCCTACAGCAATGGTGGAATGCGGTTAAAAGGTAATTTCTAGCGTAAAATTAAAAAAATTTATTAGTAAGAAATACTTTTTAGCTTAAATGCAGCGAAATTGTCCTAAATGCAATTCGTCTAATGTAAAAGTGATTGAAGAAGAAGGAATTTTCTTTATTGTTTGCAATAGCTGTGGTTATGATGAATTAGAAGCAGATTTCTTTCCTGAAGACCGCTCCAGCCAGCGGGAAAAAAATAAATTTTCTCCTTATAAAACCGGGGGAAAAGAGTAATACTTCAGTATTCTGAAGTGATTTAATCTATATTCTCGAGTACAG
>JBBSWB010000062.1:0-11976 GCA_038046465.1 Nanobdellota archaeon | reverse complement strand
ACTCTTTCTTTGTTGGAACATATGTGCTCTAAGTTATGCAGTTATCTATACATACGTTATTTAAAAGAAAAAATTAATATTCTAACTAAATAAAATAGGAGTGACATATACTTCAATCACTCCTGCTACTAATAAAAAACCTAGGCTAATTAATACTAAATCTAAAATATCTGTAACTACCCGATCATCACCAATATCATGTTTCATTATAGCTATAGAAATAATGCTTCCTGCTAAACCCATGATAAAATAAGCAATAATTTCTAAGATACCGTGAGACATATACCTAAAAAAACTAAATGTAGCTGCACCAAAATAAGAAGAAACTTTACTTAACCCAACTAAGGCTGCAGTTTTACCTAATTCTGTTTTAAGTAAACTGCCGATGGCAACAGCAATTACTGACGCATTCCAAGTCAAGACAAAAATAGCTCCCGTCCCATAAAGTAATGAAAATAATAAACAAAAGAATAATACTTTTAGATTATTAGTAAAAATTTTAACAAAAATATCCATCTTAGTAATATTCCCTTGAACATAATTATTCACATTTTGAATAGCATTTTCTTGTAAACTAAAAATAGTATGAACTACTTCTTGAGGTAAGATTACATAAGCAAAAACTAATGCTGTAGTTATCCCAAAAAATAAAAATAACATAGATAAAATAGCTTTGGAATGTTCTTTGAGTAAACTTAGCTCTTGACTTGATTTGATATCAAGATCTTCCTCATTTTTGACCACCACATATAATAAAGGTAGAGCAGCAATAACAATCAAAAAAACAGTTAAAAGCCCAGCAACTTCCCTAAATATTAAATAAGACAAAAATAAACCCACTATAGAATAAAGAAACCCAGCAAAAAAAAGATTCCAAGGTCTTCTTTTTAGTACAAAGAAATTAAACATAGATTCTAAAACCATTCAAAATTAATAACTTAAATGCCTATATAAATATTACTATTAAACACTAAAAAAGTGAATTAAAAAATATCTAAGCCTCTTTTTGAGCTTGTTTAAATTTAATTGAATAGATTTTATCTTAAAAAAGGTAGTTTAAACCTCAGAGACCCCTTCATTTCGTATGGAAATAAGAGATTTCAAATGAATAAATGGTTAAACTGTTTGTTAAGAGATGATTTTGAGGTTAAGTACTTATTGAAGATGGATATTTGAGTTGGTTTAAATATATTTTTTATTAAAAAAAGTTTTTATCTTCCCTATTTCTGCTGGAAGATTAAATTAAAGATAAAAATTAAGAGTTTAAGCTTGTTTAGGTTTATATTACATTAAGCTCTAAATACTTGTTAAATGCAATCCTCTGAATGAATTAATGAATTAAAGAGTTAAAAGATTAGTTATTTGTTTACTATTAGATTAGTTAAAATAAATATAATAATCTGCTTTATTTATTGTGATTTGAGTATTAGTCTTGATCTATTTTTAAAATATATTCTTAATTTAGATTTAATTCTTATATTTATTTATTTTCTATATTGAAAACAAATAATAATAATAATAATAATAATAATAATAACTGTAAAAGCAATAATACTAATAAACAAAAAACAACAGAAAAATAAAATATTAATAACTTTAAGCATAATAAACCTAACTTAGACAAGAACATAATAAATTAATGGGGTTAATAACACTAAGTTTTATTCACTACTCTTTAATTTTAAGATAAGTATTTATACTCCTTTTTTTAACTATTTTTTATTAGTTCCATGCGCAAAACTCACTATAAAAAACCAACAATAAAAGATATAGTTATCAATTTATATCTCCTATCGTCAAATTGTTTATTAAGGCAGCATTCAACCAAAAATATACCTCTGCTAACAATAATCTTAGTAAGTTCCATACGAAATGAAGGGGTATAGGTGCTAAAATGTTAAAAATAGGAAGTTTTTTTGAAAAATACCTCAAAAAGGATACTTTTTTTGTGAATAAGAATTGTTTATTATCTACTTATATCCCTGATGAGATTTTTTATCGAGAAGAACAAATTCAAGAAATAGCTAATATCCTCGCTCCTGCGTTAAGAATTGAAAAACCTTCTAATTTATTTATTTATGGCAAAACTGGAACCGGAAAAACTATTTCTATTAGACAAATATTAACCCATATGGAAAAAATAGCCTTAGAAAATAAAATCTCTCTTAAAACAGCATATATCAATTGTAAACTAAAACGAGTTGCAGATACAGAATATCGTTTAATAGCACAATTAATCAAAGAGTTTGGCCAAGAGGTCCCTCCTACAGGATTACCCACTGATGAAGTGTATAATGTGTTTTATCAACTATTAGATCAAAAAAAACAAGTAGTTTTGTTAGTATTAGATGAAATTGATCAACTTACTAAAAAGATCGGGGATGAAATTTTATATAATTTAACTCGGATCAATACTGAATTAAAAAATTCTCAGCTTTGTTTAATAGGTATATCTAATAATTTAGTTTTTGCAGAAAATTTAGATCCTCGGGTTAAAAGTAGTCTTTCAGAAGAAGAAATTATTTTTCCTTCTTATAATGCATTACAAATCCAAGATATCTTAAGAAGCAGAGCTAATCAAGCCTTCAAAGAAGGAACAGTTCAAGCAGGAGTAATTGAAAAATGTGCTGCCTATGCGGCTAGGGAGCATGGAGATGCTCGACGAGCAATTGATTTATTAAGAATTGCTGGTGAAGTAGCTGAAAGAAGCGGGGCGCAAACGGTAGGGATAGAACATTTAGATGAAGCAGAGAAAAAAGTTGAATCAGATAAAGTTATTAATGCAGTTATAAATCAACCTCGGCAATTTCAATCGGTGTTATATGCAATCTTATTAATAACTCCTCAGAAAAAAAACTTTTTTACTGGAGAAATATATGAGGTTTACAAAAATCTATGCAAACAAACAAAATTAAATATTCTTACTCAACGAAGAGTTTCTGATATTTTAGCAGAATTTGATATGTTAGGCATAATTAACACCAAAATTATCTCTAAAGGAAGGTATGGTCGTACTAGGGATATTTGTTTGTCTATAGATGAAAATATCGTTATTAAACTAAAAACTGTTTTAGAAAAATCCTTACAATTAGGATAATTTTTAAAATGAACCCCTCTCAAAAAATAATTGAAGATATGTTTAACAAAGGCTTCTTAGTTAACCAAGATCTTCTTAAGGACGCAAATCAAACTCTTTTAGATAAAATTGAATGTGAAGAAGATTTATTAGTTTTAAATGAAGATTATGTAAATGTTTTAGTTCAACAAACCAGTTTAGTAGATTGGTATGATTTAGACCAATATAGGGTTGATGTTGAAAAAAAGAGGGATGATGATTTATATCAAGCCCATTTACAGAACTTTAAGGAAAATAACCCCAGTTTCAATTCTTCTTTAGGGGTTCAAAAACAGCAAATTTCTAATCTTAAAGTAGAGATCAGTAAAACTTTAGAAAATTCTTTTAATACTACTCTTTCAGTTCCTTCAGAAAGTTTAACTTCCGAGGATTCTTCCTCTTCTTTATCCCTTGCTTCTGAACCTTTAATTGCCCTCGCTTCTCCTTTAGATAATTTATGTTCTCCTCAGCGAGTCGAAATTGTTATTTCTTATCAAAATATACCTCATAAATATGAAGTTTCAGATTTTACTACTCTTTTTTTATCTCGGTATCGTTTTTTAGAAAATCTGTTACGCCATCGTTCAGAATGTCAAAATGTATTAACTATTGGGCGTCTTTTATCAAAAAAAGAAAAAGAAACGGTCACAGTTATCGGCTTAGTGGAAGAGATTAATGAAACTCAGAAGGGTAATTTAGCCCTTACTGTAGAAGATCCCACTGGAAGGATAAAAATATTTTTTTCTAAAGAAAATCCAGAACTTTTTCACCAAGCTAAAGATTTGGTTTTTGATGAGGTAATTGGGATTTCTGGTAAATTAGGAGATAAAATTATTTTTGCTGAAAATATTATTTGGCCTGATCTTCCGGTCAATCAATTAAAAAAAAGTGACCAAGAGGAATATATCATTTTCTTATCCGATGTTCATTTAGGTTCAAATTTGTTTTTAAAGGAAGAATTTAATAAATTTTTAAGCTGGATTAAAGGTAAAGTAGGCAATGAGCAACAGCGCGAAATTGCTCATAAAGTCAAATATATTGTTATTGCTGGAGATTTGGTTGATGGAGTGGGGATTTATCCTACTCAAGCCGAAGAGTTAGAGATAAATGAAATTTCTGCGCAATACGAACAGTTTTGTAATCTAATCAAAGAAATACCTTTGGATAAACAAATCATTATCTGCCCAGGCAATCACGACGCAGTTCATTTGGCAGAGCCTCAGTCTTCTTTTGATAAAACTTTTGCTCCAGGATTATTTAAACTACCTAATGTTACTTTAGTCACCAACCCAGCTATAGTTAATGTTGGAAAAAGTGCTTCTTTTTCTGGATTCAATGTTCTCCTTTACCACGGATACAGTTTTGATTATTATGTTGCTAATGTAGAGTCCATCCGTAATAATGGGGGGTACCATCGAGCAGATTTGATCATGAAATTTTTATTAAAACGAAGACATTTAGCTCCTTCGTTCAAATCTACCCCTTATTTTCCTGCCCATAAAGAAGACCCTTTATTAGTCAAAATAATTCCTGATTTTTTTGTAAGCGGACATATCCATTATTCCAATATTTCAAATTATAAAGGTATAACTTTAGTTTGTGGCAGCTGTTGGCAAGGAAAAACTTCTTTTCAGGAAAAATTAGGTCACGAACCAGAACCAGCGCGAGTGCCCATTGTAAATTTAAAGACCCGAGAAATAAAAGTATTAAAATTTATTTAAATTAAATATGAAAACTTCAGCAAATATAAAAAAATATTTTGAAACAATTGATAGCCAAGTTAAACAAGGCTATGATCTAGCTACACTTGCCCGTAAACGAGGCTTAGATGCAGAAGAAATTGTTTCTATTCCTTTAGCTAAAAATATGGCTGAACGGGTAGTTGGTTTAGTTTCTATTGCTGCTCCACAATTAACTGGGACAAATATCACTTTAAGAATAGCAGAATTAGAAAAAGAATATGGGTTATTAGATTGGAGAGTAGGTTTTAGAATTGCTGAAGAAGTAGCTAAAGAAACTTTTTGTACTTTTAAAGACAAAAAAGAAGCAATGGAAATAGGTATTCGAGTAGGATTTGCTTATTTAACCTTAGGGATAGTGTCTGCTCCATTAGAAGGGTTTATTGGTCTAGACCTTAAAAAAAGAAAAGATGGGAAAGAATATTTTGCTTTAAAATATGCTGGGCCAATTCGGGGAGCAGGAGGAACGGCTGCAGCTACTTCAGTTATTCTTGCGGATTATGTTCGAGTAAAAATGGGTTATGCTGCTTACGATCCTGATGAAAAAGAAATCAATCGATATGTTACAGAAATCCACGATTATCATGAACGGGTAACTAATCTTCAATATTTTCCTTCAGATGAGGAACTTAGATTTATGGCTGCCCATTTACCCGTAGAGGTAGATGGGGATCCTACGGAAGTTTTTGAAGTTTCTAATTACAAAGATTTGCCTCGAATTAAAACTAATTTAATCCGGGGCGGGGTTGCGTTAGTAATGGCGGAAGGATTATGTCAAAAATCTCTTAAATTATGGAAACGATTATCTAAATGGGGGCAAACTTTTGGATTAGAATGGGGTTTTTTAGACCAATTTCTTAAAGTAAAAGAAAAAGTACATGCCGCTTCTTCTAGTAAAAAAGAAGATTTACCTGAAGGTGGAAAAAAAACAGTTAAAGCTAATACTACTTTTATTATGGATTTAGTTGCCGGTCGGCCCATCTTAACTCATCCTTTAGGGGTAGGGGGATTTCGTCTTCGGTATGGGCGCACGCGTACGTCCGGGTTTTCTGCGGCAGCACTACATCCTGCAACGTTAATGGTGTTAGAAAAATATATTGCCATCGGCACCCAATTAAAAATGGAACGCCCGGGTAAAGGAGCTACGGTTACTATTTGTGAAATTCTGGAAGGGCCAATTGTTCGGTTAAATTCTGGAACCGTTCTACAATTAAAAACAGAAGAAGAAGCTCGACAATATAATAAAGAAGTAGAAGAAGTTCTTTTTTTAGGGGACATTTTATTTAATTATGGGGATTTTTCTGAAAACGGACAGAATTTAGTTCCTGCTGGTTACTGTCCAGAGTGGTGGGCTTTAGAATTAGAAAAAGCAATTGGGGTGTTATTCCCTAAAGATTCTTTACAACATGCTGCAAAATTATTAGATCTACCTAAAGAGCGTTTAACTGAATTAATCTCCTCTCCCTTACTTACCGCTCCTACCGAAGAAGAAATATTCATGATTAGCACTCAATTGACCGTGCCTCTTCACCCTAGCTACCTTTTCTATTGGAAATTAGTTTCAGGGGAAGAAATTCTCTTGTTGAGAAAATGGTTGCAAGAAGGTAAAATAAAAACTGATGAGAAAGGGATCAAAAAAATAATTTTACCTTACCAAGAACGCAACGATTTTTATCTCAAAGCAAAAAAAATAGCTGATTTTATTGGAATTCCTCATGAAGTAATCAACAAGGAAAGCATTATTTTTAATCGAAAACAAGCCCTAATCCTTTCCTGGTGTTTTAATTTTAAAACTCAACAAGAGTTAGAAAAAGTAGAATTAAATCTACTTTCGGCAGCAGAGAAAGATGGGTTAGAAATGATTAATTCGTTTAGTTGTGTCTCTCTCAAAGATAAAGCAGGTACTTTTATAGGTGCACGGATGGGGCGTCCAGAAAAAGCAAAAATGCGTCATCTTACTGGAAGCCCCCAGGTAATGTTTCCGGTCGGAGAAGAAGGAGGAAGACTGCGTAGTTTTCAAGCTGCATTAGAAGTAGGGAAAATAAGAAGCACTTTTCCTTTTTATTATTGTTTAAAATGTAAAAAAGAAATGATTTATCCTCGTTGCGAAGACTGTGGTGAAAAAACACAGCAAAAATATTCCTGTCGTTTTTGTGGGGATTTAGAAAAAGAAACTTGCCGGCATGGTCCGGCAAATACTTATAAATCTGTGGATTTAGATATTAATTATTATTTTAATAAAGCTCAAGCCAGACTTGGGGAAATTTCTGTTCCCGACCTGATTAAAGGAGTAAGGGGCACTTCTAATAAAAGCCATTTCGCCGAACATTTGGCTAAAGGAATTTTAAGGGCAAAACATAATATTTATGTCAATAAAGAAGGGACTACTCGTTTTGATTGTACTGAACTACCCATTACTCATTTTAAACCAAAAGAAATCAACACCTCCATCCTAAAATTAAACGAGATTGGGTATACTGAAGATATTTATGGGCAAGCTTTAATTGAGGATAACCAACTCTTAGAATTAAAGCCCCAAGACCTTATTTTGCCTGGATTTGATTCTATTGAAGAGTCTGCGCCAAAAGTATTATTTCGAGTAGCTAATTTTATAGATAATTTATTAGTTAAATTTTATGGGTTAAAACCTTTTTATAATCTAAAAAAAGAAGAAGATTTGGTAGGGCATCTAGTAATTGGCTTAGCTCCACACATCTCTGCGGGATTAGTTGGTAGGATTATTGGCTTTTCCCAAACTCAAGGATTAATTGCCCACCCCATGTATCATGCCGGCTTAAGGAGGGACTGTTTCGCATATGATTCCAAAATTCCATTATATGATGGAAAGTCCTGGAAATTAGAAAAAATAGGCGAATTTGTTGAGAAGCTAAATCCGCAGAATATTGTTGATGATTTTGGAACAAAAGCCGCGAAAGTAAAAGGCCTTAAAACTATTGGCTTCAATCCCCTAAAGAAAAAAACCGAACTAGTTTCTATAAAGGAATTCACTAAACATTTTCCGGCACCAATTTTAGAAATAGAAACTAAATTAGGGAGGAAAATAAAAGTTACAACCGGTCATAAATTTTTGGTAAGTAAAAAATTACAGCTTAAGAGAGCTTACGAACTTAAAGTTAACGATAAACTGGTATTGCCTTATAATTACAAAATACCTGAAGAAGACCTTCCGGAAATTAATTTGTTAAAACATTTGCACGAAAAAGAATATGTTTGTGTAAGGGGTGTGGGCAAAAAAGTAAAATTACTTATTAAACATCTTGGCGGAGTGTCCAAAGTTGCCAAGAAAACAAAAGTTTCTCCGAAATTAATCCATAATTATATCT
The DNA here is from genome assembly GCA_038046465.1 of Nanobdellota archaeon. Taxonomy (GTDB): domain Archaea; phylum Nanobdellota; class Nanobdellia; order Woesearchaeales; family GW2011-AR9; genus JBBSWB01. The sequence continues at coordinate 3,778 of JBBSWB010000062.1, read as the reverse complement.
TAAGGGACAGCATTCCTGTTTTATTTTTAAAACAAATATTAGCGATTGCAGGCATTGATTTAATTCGGTTTACAAAAAGGGCTTGTTTGGGCGTTAAAAGAGACCACATTAAGGTTCCAATCAGTATCCGACTTGATAAAGAGGTTTTGGAATTAATAGGCCTCTATATCGCTGAAGGATTTGCAAGAAAGAAAATAACTGGCAAGGGTTTTTATCAAGTATATGTTGCCGCCGAGAGGGAAGAGGTAAGAGTTTTTGTCAAAAAAACTGTGAAAGAATATTTTGGCTTAGTGCCTTCAGAAAAGAAAGAGGACCGAGTAACCTTTTCAAGCAGGATTTTTTATGATTTTTTTGTTAGTATCCTTCAAGCAGGCTCTTCTGCTTATGAGAAGAAGATTCCTCCGTTGCTTTTAAACTTACCAAAAGAGAGGCTAGGTCATTTATTAAGAGGTTATTATGAAGGCGATGGTTCTGTAAGCGCCGGTGAATTAAAAGTATCTTGCGATACCGTTAGTGAACCGTTAATTGAAGACTTAAAATTTATCTTTGCACGTTATAATATCCCAATTAGGGTTAAAAAATACACCAAAGAACCCGGGCCGAAAGTAACAAGTTTTTACACCAAGAAAAAAAGAAAAATACCTTTGTTTACTGCAAATAAAATAACTATTTCCAGTAATTTTGTTTCCGAATTCAATAAATACATTGGTTTTTTAACAAAGAGAAAACAAGATAAATTAACTTTTACATTAAAGAAAGTTTCTCCCCAAGGAATGAAAATTGAATATGACCAGATGTTTGTTTACGATCCAATAACCTCCATACAAAAAATCTCTGAAGAAACGACTTATTGCTTAAATGTAAAACATCACCATGTCTTTGTAAATGGTATCTTGAGCAAGCAATGCGATGGTGATGAAGCAGCAGTAATGCTGCTGATGGATGCTCTGTTAAATTTTTCCCGTCAATTTCTTCCCAATACGCGGGGTTCAACTATGGATGCTCCTTTAGTTATTACTTCAGTACTTAATCCTGCAGAAATTGACGACCAAGTTCACGGGATGGATGTAGTGTGGAAATATCCCTTAGAATTTTATGAAGCAACGCTGGAAATGAAAAAACCTTGGGAAGTCAAATCCGGAATCGAGCAAAAGAAAATCGAACAGCTTGCTGATCGTTTGGGTACAGAAAAACAGTATGAAGGGTTCGGGTTTACTCACCCAGTAGAAAATTTCAATAAAGGGGTGCAATGTTCAGCATACAAAACCTTGCCTTCCATGGAAGAAAAACTATTTGGCCAAATGGAAATTGCCAAAAAAGTTCGTGCCGTGGATATGGATGATGTAGCTAAATTAGTGATCCAAAAACATTTTTTAAAAGACATTAAAGGTAATCTTCGTAAATTTTCTATGCAGCAATTTCGCTGTGTTAAATGCAATGCCAAGTATCGCCGTCCACCGTTAATAAATAAATGCAGCAGTTGTGGGGGAAAATTAATTTTTACTATTTCCCACGGTTCGGTTATCAAATATTTAGCTCCTTCCTTAAAACTAACAGAGAAATATGATTTCTCTCCTTATTTAAAACAGAATTTATATTTATTAAAAGCAAATGTAGATCAGGTCTTTGGCCGAGAAAAAGATAAACAAGCCGGACTAGGGGATTTCTTAAGTTAAAATAGATTTAATTAAAATAGATTTAATCCGGGCAAGATAAAATAAACTAAACATCAATACAGACTTCAGCATGGGGAATTTTTTTTACATAAAGAATGTTTTCTTTATCAATTAAACCTAAGTTTACGCCTAAGGCTATCGCCGCGGTCCCAGTTAAATGCAGATGTCTTGCTTCTTTAAGTGCTTTCTTAACTTCTTCTTCACTGTTTTCTTGGCCTTGGTAAAATTTTTTAGTTAAATCCAATTGCACTTTTTCTTCTTCAAATTTTTTACCTAAAATATTAGCATCTGTAACTACCAGCAGCATGCCGTTTTCATTATTTTTTCTAGAAACAATAAATTTCATCTTAAATATTTTTAACCGGTTTTTTAGCTCCGCAAGCAGAACATTTTAGGTAAGTAATTCCTTTTTCTTCAATCAAACTAGTATCGGGTCGATTGCATTCAGAACAAAATACAAATTCACTAACATATTTCTTAATTTTTTTATTAATCGCAGAAGCAGCAACTTTTGTACCAAAAATAGCTCTTTCTTTAACATATTTACCAGGGGTGGCTAATTCTCGAAGCAGATATTTTAATAAATGGTTCTCGTCCCTGCGGAGATCTTTAGCAATCTTTTTTAAATTAATTAGAACAGTCTTATTTCCTTCCAAATGCCCCATTACTTTTTCAACTACAAACCGGTCCTTTCCTTGGACTTGTTCTGGCAGTTCTTCTTCAGCTTTTTTTAACAGTGCTTCATATTCATCCATTTTTAAATGGATTTTTTACGCATTTTATAAAGGTTTAGTCTTTTCCGGACGAACACCTGCTTTCATGCAATTCAAACTTAAACTGAGGGATTTCCGCAAATTTTATATATTCTACAAGCTTTAATAGCTTATTACTTAATTGTTATTTAATTAAAAGAGGTGTACTAAAAATGCCAGGTTTGGAATTAGCAGAAGTTATTCTTGCAGTAATAATTGGAACTTTAGCCGCGATTGTTTATTCCTTGCGCGTTCTTATTTTAATGGAAAGAAGAATTGCGTCCATGGAATCGAACATCCAAAAAATTACTTCGAACGTTTTAAAACAAGAAATGAGCATCCAAAAATCAATTGCGCGGAAGCTCAATAAAGGAAAAAGATAAATTTTAATCTTTTTTTATTTTTTTCTTTGTAAAGAAGTTTTTAATTTCTTTTTAATTTTAACAATTTTTTTCTTAAGTTCTTTCTTTTTGGCTTTTATGGTTTTTTTAGTTACAGTTCTCTTCTTTATCTCTTTCTTGCGTACTTTTATTATTTTTCTCTTAATTTTTCTTTGTTCTGTAGCTAATTCTAATTCTTCTTGTAAGTGGGCAATTTCTTTATTGATTTTTTCCATTCGCCATTTGTTTTCATCTTGGGAAATTAATTCGCCGCATTCCGGGCAACGAAATTCAAAATCCACTGATTGATCAAAATTAAGCCGAATACAGTTATTGGAGCAAATAAAAAAAATCTCTTGGCCTTCTTCTTCTACTCTTTGTTGGAGTCTTTCTAATTGTTCTTTCTTTCTTTTGAAATAATTAAATTTAATACTTTCTGGGAGCAAGGTCCAATAATAAATATACCAGCCTTTCTGCTTGTCTTTTTTTCTGGTAAAGCTGATTAAATTTTGATTGTACAACAGGTAGAGCATCTTGCGGACAATTTTGATGTCCTTCTTGGTTTTAGTAGCCAGTTCAAATTCAGAAACATTTTCTCTGCCAGTCAATTCTTTAATCAGGGGCAGCCCGGCTTCGCCTAACACGGAAAGCATAATTTCTTCGATTTTTTTAGGAGTTAAGCGCATCGGTTAGTTTAAGGGAGTAATTTTGCTTTTAAATGTTTCGGCACAATTCGAAAAGTGAGTGATTTTGCTCGTTTTTGTAATTAGCTTTGGCGAGTAGTTAAGAAATATTCTTGTTTTAAGCTCCTCTCTACTGCATTTCTTGTAAGTCCAAAAATAGAACTAAGAAAAAAGTGAGTGATTTGAGAAATGTATCACTCATAAAACGGATAGTGCCAATGTTTCGGAAATTTGTAATACTTCAGTAACCTGAAGCACTTTTGAGTATCTCCTGCATTTCCAACAAA
>JBBSWB010000061.1:0-6902 GCA_038046465.1 Nanobdellota archaeon | reverse complement strand
AACTGCGGGTCTTCCACGACTTGTCAGACCACGCAGTATTCTTGGCGGAGAATAAGAATCAAAATTAACCTAAGAATAAACAAGAGTATCTGCCTAAAATACTTATTCTAATAAATATCCGCGTTCCCTTCTTAACAATTCCGCCGCTTCGGTAGTCCGCTGGACAATTGAATCGTAAACTTTTGGTTTAAGCCCAATGTTGGGAAACCCGATCAAAGCAACGATTGATTTTAAATCCGGCTGGATTAATTTTCTCATTTCCGGGATGACTCTTAACATCCATAAAGATTTATGGGGGGTATTCTTAGAATTATCTTGAGCAATTTCAAGAATGCTCTCATATTTGTGGGGTCCGCCTTGATAAGCCCGATTTTCTAACAAAGAACAAACTGCATCTATGGCCCCAACCTGTAAATCCCCTTTAGAAGCTTTAGGAAGGGGTTTAGTTTTATCGATTGGATCAGTTTCATTCCATTTTTGATGATGGTATTGCTGCCGATGCAACTTTAAAGAGGGCAATATGTAAGTTTCAAAATCCGGTTCCGGGTTGCGGTATTGTAAAGCTAAACCTTTCACTACCCCCCATTCATATTTATTTCCTGGTCCGACTAAGTCGTGCGGCCGTTCCGGATCATGCTTCCCTAGATTAAATATGCCTAAAAAGTACTCTACCTGGCAGGTATGCTGGAGAGTGTTAAGTAACCAAGCCTTAACTTCATTTTCAGTAGGAAGAATTTTGGTAATCCTTCTTTCTTTTGCTTTTTTTACCATTATTTAAGTTATAGATAGCTACCTTTAAAAAGATTGCTTTGGAAAGAGGTTAAGCAGCATATTAACTCGGAATAAATTTAATGAAAGAAAAACCCCTCTTTCTAATTTTATTCCCAGATATATTTAATTGCTGTTTGCTTAGTGATGATAATAGATTCATAATTTTTGATAATATCACTAAACTTAATTCTGATGTCATCCATTATTTCTCTCATTTGCTCAAAGTTTTCAACTTCAAATTCTAATTCAATATCCCATGCTCCCAAAGTGGTTGTCAAAGCAAAGATATTTGGCTGATTAGCACAGTAACTGTACAATTCTTCAAGCCTCTCTTCTGTAATGTTTTGTAAATAAACAAAAGTTTTGCAAAAGATGAATCCTACCTTTTTATGGTCAATATTCAGAGAATACTTTGTAATTATTTTTTGTCTCTCTAATTTTCTAATTCTATTTATGATATTCTGGCTACTTTGGTTAAATTTACCTGCCAATTCCACAACAGAGATTCTTCCATTTTTAGCGAGTGTTTCTAATATCTCTTGATCCAACTTATCTAATTTCAAGTGTTCCGGTTCTTCTCCATATTTTATGGCCATAGGTTTTGTATATTCCTTTAGAAGCCACTTCCTATTGTAATAAAACCAGCTCATGTTATGAATAACTTCCTTGTGCAGGATATATTTGCTGAACTTATTCAAAATCTTAATAAAAGTCTTGTAAAAATCATAGGAAGATTTTGCCCAATAACAAAACAAAGCATCCCATCTCCCGCTGCAAGAAACAACCCAACCTACTTCTTTTATTGATTTTAAATATTCAAAAAATTCTTCTTCAACTTGCTTGTTGAAATTCTGAAATTGGAGATAGACTTTGATATTGTTATAACCAAATTTAGCTGTATTTAATTCTGTCATAAACGAAGCAACAATTCCATCATCAACTAACTTCTTCATCCTAAAATTGACTGTATCTTTGTTAGATTTCACTAACTTGGCGATTTTTGCTGCCGATTGCCGGCAATTTAAATCCCAAAAATACAGTATTTTTCTATCTAGTTCGTCTAAAACTAAGTTAATCTTATGCTCTTCAAATCTCTTTGTTCTCCTCATAATATTAATCATAATCAATATTTACTATATAAACCTTTTGATTATTTTTAAGAAAGTTGGAGTAAAATTAAAATAGGGGCGACTATCATTACGCAATAACAATAAAATAAATGATTGTGAAGATAAAAATGACAAACGAACCAAATCAAACAAATTTTGACAAAGTTTTGGAACAATGCGAAGCAGTTCATAGTTTCATTCCGGGCAGTAGAAAAGTAGGCAGGATTAAAAATGGAAATTGATTACTTTACAATCCCTGGATATGGGCAGGTCGAGAGAGTAAGTCTCGAATTAACAGGAGAAGATGAACCAAAAGGATTGTACCAAGCATTCTTTGGTGCTCCTGTAAATAAAATATTTCCTCTTATTATGACAGGTTATAAACCAATCTCTGTTAGTGATGTAATCGAAAGACGATTATCTGCTCCAGATAATGCCCGTAAACCATGGCTAGGTACTGTCCGTAAAGCATGGCAACGCAGTTTCATTTCTACCGGCGACATGATTGCATACGACGTTGCACAAAAGAATGTTAAAATAGTATTAAATGCAAAACTCGTGAGTAAAATCGAGCCAGGAACTACACTTTCTGATTGTGCGCACTTTATAGCCGCTGATGAACGGAGAGCTGCGGTGCCAGTCTGGGCGGGAGATCCATGCGGGCCGGGATATTCATCCCCGCGTGCTGCCGCCTATCATAAAGAGTATGATGCCAAGTATCATAAAGATACAGGGGTTCTATCCAACGAGCAATGGGAAGATCTATGCGGTGATGACGTTCTATGTTTGAGCGCCGACAAAATTGAGAAAGCTCATGAAAAAGGCATAGTCAGAAGAAACGGTGTATGGCAGCCAGAAAATACTGTTGTTGGAGATATCTGGGAAGGTACTAACACTTTTCCCGGTCTTGCACGAGGAAAGAATTTAAAAGACTATGCTGAGATGACAGGCTATACTTATGAGGGAGATAACGCGTATTGCCACGGAATTCTGGGGTTCTGGTTTGGCGGATACAGTAGATATTATAATACTTCACCAATTATGCAATTCTTGAGGGTTAGTACGATTTGCGAATCTTCCAGGGTTTATGGGTATGACACATGGGACTACCGCCATAACCCTCTGGTCGGGGTAGCAACGGAGCCGCACGTTGCGCACGAAAAAGTAAAAGAACTAGAAGCACTAGTCCAGTCTGCTCATATAAAAAGAGAAGCTTTGGATAGGATAGAGGCTCGTGAAGCAAGGGAGTGGCATAAAAAAATTAGGTTGCAGGAAGAAGAAGAATACCGACGTCGTAAAGAAAATACGGTGCATATGACTTTTGTGGAACTTATTAAGCACTTGGAGTTGTGAAACTGAACCGGAATAAAATTGTCCTTGCGTCATACGCCTCCGCTTTTGTCTTTGGCAAAATGGCTCGGGGACGCTGTGCTTTCTGGCTTCGTCCACACTCCGTATAACACAGAACCCCGATTAGTTTAATTCACCCTTTTTCTAAAAACGATAACCTTTAAAAACCTCTTTCTTATTCTAATCTCAATGGCTCTTGACTGGAACAAAATCCAAGATAAATGGCAAAAAGCCTGGAAAAAGGCAGAATTAGGTAAAGCTGTAGTTAGCTCAAAAGAGAAATTTATGCTTATTTTTGCTTATCCCGGTATTTCCGGATTCTTACATGTTGGACATATGCGCGGGTTTTCTTATGCTGATGCTCTATGCCGATTTGAACGACTTAAAGGAAAAGAGGTCTTATTTCCAGTAGGTACGCATGCTACGGGCAACCAAGCGATCTCTTTTGCTAAAAAAATAACTGAACAGGATTCTGATTGGATCAATTATTTGTTAAACAATGGCTGTTCTAAAGAAAAATTAAAAGAATTGACTACCCCAGAAAAAATTATAGAATATTTTAACGAGGTATATGTTAAAGATTATTGGAAGAAATTTGGCTTTCTGTGCGACTGGGATAGATTTACCTGCACTACTTTTCCCGATTATGAAAAATTTATCCAGTGGCAGTTCCGCAAATTACAGCAAAAAAACTTATTGGTCCAAAAACCTTATTTTGCTCCGGCCTGTATCAAATGCGGCCCAGTAGCTATAGATCCCTCCGAAACAGATATTTCTAAAGGGGGCAATGCCGAAAAAAACGAATTTACTTTGCTTAAATTCAAGTTTGATGACGAGTATAATGAAACTAAGGAAAATTATTTAGTTGCCGCAACCTTAAGGCCGGAAACTATTTTTGGGCAGACTAATTTATGGATAAATCCAGAAGCGGCGTATGTTCGCGTAGAAGTGGAAGGAGAAAACTGGATTATGAGCAGGGAGGCTGCAGATAAATTAGTTTATCAAAAAGAAGACGTTCTGCTGAAAGAAGATATTGATCCTAAAAACTTAATTGGAAAGACCGCTCTAGCTCCGGGCATCAATAAAGAGGTTATTATTTTACCTGCCGCTTTTGTCGATCCACAGACTGCTTCAGGAATCGTAACTTCGGTGCCCAGTGATGCGCCTTATGATTATCTAGCTTTGAAATTATTGCAAAAAAATAAAGAACTAATCAAGAGATATAAATTAGACGAAGAAAAAATTAACGGCCTGGCCTTGATTCCGATTATCAAGACCAAAGGTTACGGCGATTTCCCGGCTAAAGAGATTATTGAAAGATTAAATATCCAATCTTTAGATGACCCTAAATTAGAAGAAGCAACCAAGGAGATTTACAAAGCCGGATTCCATTCCGGAATCATGGCTAATACCTGCGGAAAATATTCCGGCAAGAAAGTTGAAGAAGCTAAGGAATTAATGAAAGCAGAATTGATTGAGCAGGGAAAAGCCGATTTATTCTATGATTTAAGTGAAGAAGTCCTCTGCCGCTGCGGAGAAAAAGTAGTCATCAAGAAAATTGACGACCAATGGTTCATTAAATATTCTGATGCAGAATTAACCGAACGAAGTAAAGAGCAGGCGAAAGAGATGAACATTTACCCTCAAGAATATTACGAAAATTTACCTTCCACTTTGGACTGGTTTACTGATCGCGCCTGTACGCGTTTGGGCAATTGGTTAGGCAGTAAATTTCCTTTTGATGAACGGTGGACTATTGAGCCCATCAGCGATTCTACTTTATATCCGGCTTATTATATTGTATCTAAATTTGTTAATAACGGAACTATAAAAATAAATGAATTGACTGAAGAATTTTTTGATTATGTTTTCTTAGGCGCAACTAAAAATGAGAAAGAAAAAGAAAAATGGAAACCTATTCGAGAAGAATTTGAATATTTCTATCCTTTAGATTTAAATTTAGGTGGAAAAGAACACAAGACTGTACATTTCCCAGTCTTCCTGATGAATCACGTCGCTATCCTGCCGGAAGATAAATGGCCCAAAGGAATTTTTGTTAATTGGTGGGTTACTGGAAAAGGAGGAAAAATTTCCAAAAGTAAGGGCGGAGCAGAACCTATTCCTGACGCTATTAAGAAATTTGGCGTTGATGCCATGCGCCTTTATTATGCACATATCGGTTCTCCCCATGTTGATGTAGTCTGGACTGAAGAGATAGTGCTAAATTATAAAAATGCCCTGGAACGAATTTATGTTTTAGCCGAAGAATTGAAAAAATTAGACGGTAAGAAAAAACCTATTGATGATTGGTTGGTTTCCAGAATTAATGAAAATCTTCGGACCATAACTAAAGCCATGGAAAAATATGAATTGCGAGAACTAGCTTCATTAGTTTATTACACCATATACGAAGATTTGCGCTGGTATAAGCGCCGGGGTGGAGAAAATAAAAAAGTTATTGAGGAAGTTATGAATAGCTGGACGGTTTTAATGAACCCGATTACCCCCCACTTAAGCGAAGAGGTAAATGAATTGAATAGAAATGGACCTAAAGAACTGGTTTCTTCTTCCTTATGGCCGGTTGTTGATGAAGAAAAAATACGCCTAAAAGCAGAAGCTGGAGAAGAGCTGATTAAAGAAGCGATGGAAGGAATGAGAAATGTAATTAAATTAGCCAAATTAGAGAAACCAAAACAGTTTACTCTTTTTATTGCTAAAGACTGGGTTTATGAATTATTTAATCTGCTCTCCCGGGAAATGAAAGTTACTAGAAATGTCGGGGAAATCATGAAAAAAGTTCTGGAACAAGAAGGGATGAAATTAAAAGGACAGGAAGTAAGTAAATTAGTGTTGAGCGTAGTTAAAGATCCCGCCAAGCTGCCTAAATTTATCCTTTCCGCAGAAGAAGAATTTGAACACCTGAATAAAGCAAAAGACTTCTTAGAAAAAGAGTTTAATTGTGTAGTTAAAATTATTGCTGATAGTGACCATCCCAAAGCCAATTCCGCCCTGCCAGGAAAAGTCGGAATTCTAGTAGAATAAACAGCCCAGAATAGGGCAAAATAAACGCCAAAAAGGGGACTAAATAAACACCAAAACTAGAACCAAATAAATTTCTAAAAATAGAGCAAACATTTATAAATAAACAGCTATTTTAACTATTAAATAGTAACAACAAGACGATAATTAAGATGGCAAAAACAAAAAAATTTGGCGACGACTGGGAAAAGATGGAAGAACCAGTTCAAGCGCTAGTCGGCGATTTTAATAAAACCCCTAGCCAAGGCTATCGGCCGCAAACACCAGAATATTGGGTAGGTTTAACGGCCAAGCAGATCAGTAATTTAGGTTTAGGAAGAACATCAAAAGAAGAAAGAAGTTTAGAAAGCACTATTTCTAATTTTGAAAGAGTACTTATTGTTCATCGTGGATTAGAAATCGAAGCAAAAGTTTACCAAGCGGCAGGAAAAGAAGCTATGCCTCCTGGAGAGATCCGAGTTTCACCGCAATTAGCTGTTGCTTTAAGATTAGATCGAGGCTATTTACGCAATTCGTTAAATAATGTAAATTTATATCGAGCTGCTGTTGAAGGGCAAGAAGAACGAGATGAAAGAAAAACAACCGAAGAAGATAAACAGAAACTTCAACGAGCCTTATTTCGAAGAGCAGGTA
>JBBSWB010000060.1:0-10181 GCA_038046465.1 Nanobdellota archaeon | reverse complement strand
AAACAAAACTACTTTATTAAACTATGTGCGGCAACTTTCGCAGTTATCTATATGTGCAAAGTGACGTGGGCGTTAAGATATTCCAACTAAATTCTGGGCTGGAAGTACTAGCATATATACACAACCCAAATCCGCACGAAACGGGCACGTGGTTTGACCAAGAAAGACAGGCGCATTGTATTTTTGTTCCACCATCGGAATTAGAACATCTGATTTATCAGCAGCGGGTTTATCGTTCAGCTGTACTGAAGCAAGAGGCACTCCTAGGGGCTTTAGACTATAAGCTGAAAAAGTGTTATGGTGTTAGCGAACAAGCCTTTATCAGCCATATAGATTTGTATGACGAACAGCTTAATCTACGGAAACTGGTAAAGTTAACACCAAGCGACCCTAAATAAGTTATTTTTTATTATGTTTTGGTTATGATTTCAACTTTTACCGATTTCCCCTAAAAACCTTTATAAATACTCCTCAATTTTGAGCTAAAGTTACGCACGAATTAAAGTTACGCACAAATAAGCAGAGTATAAACATAAAGTTGAATCAATAAAGCTTCATAACCAACATAATTGTATCAGGTGATATTCAAATGGCAAAACAAACTATTGAAACATTAGTCGAAGGCGGTAAAGCTACTGCTGCTCCTCCTTTAGGTCCAGCGTTAGGGCCAACCGGAGTAAATATTGGATTAGTAGTATCAGAAATCAACAAAAAAACTGCTGACCTAAAAGGAATGCAGGTTCCAGTAAAAGTAACTATTGATACTGCTACCAAAGAATTTTCAATTGAAATTGGTACTCCTCCTGCAGCTGCTTTAATTAAAAGAGAAGCAGGTATTGAAAAAGGATCAGGAAATCCTTTAGCAGAAAAAGTTGCTGATCTAGTAATTGAGCAAATAATCAAAATTGCAAAAACTAAAGCTGATTCTTTACTTGGTGCAAATCTAAAAGCAAAAGTAAAAGAAATCGTGGGGACTTGTCAATCAATGGGCATTTTAGTTGAAGGAATGCCTGCGCCAGAAGCGCTTAAAGCTATCAATGCCGGCAGATTTGATGAAAAAATCAAAGCTGGTAAAACGGAAATTTCTGCTGAAGAAAAAGCAAGATTAGAAGAAGAAAGACGAAGATTGCATGAAGAAATGGAAAGAAGGCGTGCTGAGTTCGAAGTTAAAGGAAAAGAAATCATGAAAGCCTTTGAAAACGAACCTAGAAAAGCCCGAAAAGCCATGGAAGAAGCAGGAATACCACAAAAAATCATTGACGAATTAGTTCCTGAGGAGAAAAAGGAAGAAGCACCTAAGAAGTAAATGGTTTTTAGTTTTTTTATTTTTATTCTTTTATTTTTTGTTATTTTTCTATTTATTTTAATAGATTATTTTTTAATTTCTATTTTTTAATAGGTTTAATTTTAATCTAAAAAATTTATCAAAGAATTACCTTCGTTTTAATTTGTCTAATTCATCAATCTCTGCTTTCTTAATAGCTAATAAAGTTTCAGAAAGAGTTTCCATCAATTGACTCAATTTATTGGTTTTATTTAATTGCCTGATCAATAAAGAAATAACAATGAGAGATTCTACTAGCAAAATAAAAATAATTACTGCAAAAACTAAGATAATCTCTACTAGCGGAATATCTATCCCAAATACTAACATCTTTTCACCTTTATAAGAAATTGATTTTTTTAGTGATTATAAAGGTTTCGCTAAACTAAATTACTTATTGGAAAAAGAATTTACCGCTACTAATTTATTATTGTTATATAATTTTCCAACAATTTCGTAGTTTTCGGAGAAGGCAGTTTCATCGTACCCCATTTGTAAGGCTAATAAAGCGCCCTCCTCGTTAACTTTATACGGACCTAAAGTTTCAGTGTAAATATTGTCAGAGAACTTTTTCAATAAGTTAAGAATAAAGTTTGTCTTAAAAGGAAGAGGTTTAGTATTAACTAGTCCGTTGTCTTTTTGATTGATTTCTAAATCTAAAGTATACTTTCCGGGCGTATTTTTGGGAATTAAAATATACGTGTCAAAGATTTTATTTTCCGGATCGATGTCGATTGCCGTTCCAATAGAAGCTCCTTCAGTAGTTTCTAAACCTTTTTGATAAACTTCTTTTCCTCCGGAAGAAAAAGTAAGATGTACTGCTTTAGACATATCTAAAGACAGCCCTTTTTTTACTTTAATTTCTTGTTGGAAGGTTTCCCCAGGCATAATGACAATTTCTTCTTGCTCGCCGTTGACTAAACTACTTTTTAACAGTCGGGCCTTAACGTGTTCTCCGGTAGGCCAAATGGGGGTGGCCTGTTTATCTTTAAGTAAATTAGTAAATGCAGTCGGTAAGAATTCTGCCAGTTCAATTATTTTTGCCGTATGTGCTTGAATAACATCTTCCTGTTCTATTAAAGCAATAATTTCTAATTCTTGTTCAGCTAACTTCTGCTGTTCTTCGGCGCTAATTCCTTGTGCTTGGTATTTTTCCATTAATGATTGTTTAATTGCAGCACTATTTTCCAAGAGTTTAACTTCGTCTTTAACGTCAACAGCCAGCTCTATTTCTTTAGTTCCATCATTGGAGATGGTAACCGTAGTTGAAATGGTTGGAGAAATTGGATTAGTTGATGGCCCTTCGCCGGCAATTGGGCCCGTGGTCGTGCCGTCGCCTATGCCGATTGAAATATCCGTTCCAAGCGAAGTTGCCGGCGTAGTTCCATCACTGGGCTGTGTGGTTGTTGGAGTAGCGGACGTTGCAGGAGTTGTTGTTGTAGTTCCATCTCCTCCGCTTGGAGGGTTATTAACCGTTGCTGTACTTGCTACAGTAAAACATCTTACACTGGAATTACCGCTATTGCCTAAAGTATCATTTGCCCAGAAATACCAGCAAACTTGCACTCCCTCAGGAATGATTACTTTGGAAAAAGAAAGAGTAATTGAATGTATTTTACCAGAAGCATCGGTCCAAACTTTGACTTCCGTATCATTTGACCAAGCACCAGCGGCATTATTTGTTGAACTAAAAATGTAATTATCCACGCCCCGGGTATCATTAATGGTTATGTTAAAAGTAACGTCGTTGTCTTGGTAGAAACCTGTAGACGTATTTGTTCCATTAATAAATGATGGCGCAGTGCGGTCAATATTAATCGTTATGCTGGCAGTGTTATTTAAATTATTGGCGTAATCAGTAGCATAAACCGAAACAGTATATTCTCCTTCACCTAATACGGAAAGGTCAAAATTAGAATAATTATAATAATTTATTATTCCGTCCGGAGTAGTATCGCTATCATAAGGCACTGCAGTATAATTAAGTTCGCCAGTCGTGTTTCTAAATCCGAAGATTACTTGGTTTACAGCGGTTAACGTATCTTCAACTTCCGCCCGAAGTTCAATCGAGCCAGTACTGAAATTAGCAACTTGTACGCTGCCATTGGTAGGCAGCAAGAAAGTAATGTTTGGCGCAGTGCGGTCGACGGTAATTGTAATTTCAGTACTGTTGTCTATATTTCCAACACTGTCGCTAGCAAAAATCCTTACATTGCGTGAACCTTCTTTTAACAGAGAAAGGTCTAAGGTAACATTCCAGATTCCGCTGTAATTAGTTGCAGTAACATTAAAATAAATGGGGCCGCCGCCAACAACAAAAGAAGCATTATTAAACTGGTAGATTACATGTTCAACCGTAGATAAAGCATCGGTAACCGTGGCATTAAAATCAACTAAACCAGTTGTTGAAAAATTACTAGTGTTTGCAGGACCAGTAAAAATGACCGGTGGTCCGGTTACATCAAAAGAAACGGTAAGGAAAGTGCTGCCTTTGTTACCTGAACCATCAGTACAGTTTACGGAAACATTGTGCGCGCCTTCCAATACTGCGGCATCAAGAGTAAGTTGGGTGTAAGTATCATTAAAAGTAGACGCGTTAGTTGCTTTTAAACTATTATCAACATAAAAAGAACAGCTAGCAGTACTAAAAACGTTATCAGTGAAATTAAAAAATACTGAAAATGCTCCCGCATTGGTGCTAAACGACGAACCATTGTAAGAGTTAACTGTTGGCGCAGTGCGGTCAACAAAAATAGTAGTTTTGGTGGTTTGGATAACATTATTATAGGTGTCATTAGCAAAGACAAAAACGTCATGAACTTTTTCTTCTAAAGTGACCATATTCACGCTTGCATTCCAGTAAGGGCTAGCGCCAGAAACATATGTGGTAGTTAAATTATAAGGTTTAGAATAATTATTAAACATAAAAAAAACAGTGCTTACTGCCGTACCATCGGTAACCGAAGCATTAAACCGGATATCTTCCTGGCTGCTAAAATTAGAACCATTAATTGGTTTAAAATTACTAACTGTGGGCGGATCTGCTTCTAAGGTAGTATAATTACTGAAAGAATTGATAGTAGCAGTTAAAATTCCGTTTGCAGCAAGCCAAGAAGTAACTGTACAGGGGCCGCCCGCGTAATCGCATCTTACCCTATCCTTAAGCAATTGGGGCGTAGCTGTATAACTAAATGCATTTAATCCTTTTAGTTTAATTGTAGCAGATTTGTTTAGTTGCTGAAGATCAAAACTACCCAATAACCCCGTTCTGTTGCTGCTTAAAAAAACTTGTGTATCGATTACTAAATTGGTAGAAGTAACGGTTAAATTGGTAGAAGTAACATTAAGCTGTCCGAATTTGTTGTCAAAACTAATGGTATTAGTTCCGGAAGCGGTATCATTAATGGCAAATCCGCCGGCAGAGGCATTCAGATTAATAACACTATTGCCAGTTGAAGTTCCGTTTAGGACGATGGCATTCGAACCAGCGCCTGTTACCGTAATGTTGTTCTGGTAAATAGAGTTATTAATTGAGTGAGAAAGTACAATTCCTGCCGAATCTGCTACGGTGGTAATAATGGTGTTGTTATAAATAGTTCCACTATTAGCACTACGGAAGAAAATAGCCGGACCTGCTCCCGCTCCTCCATTAATATGACAGTTTTGAATGGTAGTGCCGGTATAACCTGCGTTATCTATCCCGATCCCTAAGTTAGCTGCTGCACTCGCATAGGATATTGTATAATTAACACAATTTAAAGTAATAGAATTAGCTGTAATATTGATGCATGCACCATCTCCCGGCGCAGCTATGTTTTGGGTTAAAATATAAGTATCTCCTGCTGTAGATAAAGTCCCACAAGCGCTAACATCAGTCTGAATTCTAATCACGCCTGCACCGGTAAGCCCATTATAGTTGCCAGATTTTATAATCAAAAAAAAACTGCCTAAAATGATTAAAGTTAACACTATTACTACTACTATTTCGCTCTTTTTTTTAAAGTACATCTATTCATAAAATGAATTGTTTTAGGTTTATAAATATTTGTGTGACTTATTTATAGATTTTATAGAGAATAAATGGGCTAATCAAAGAAATACTTAACAGGAGAAGGAAAAAATAAAAAAATAAAATTAAAAAATAATTTAATTAACTTATACTTCCGGCAACGGTAGTCACCGTTGAATTGGTATTAGGTCCACAAAGTGAACCGGGCTGCCCAATGTAAGCTCCTTGTGTTACGTCACAGGGTACTTCATAGACTTGATACAACTCTCCAGAAGGTTTGTTTACATCATCTTGATGGTAACAAGTATAAGGGTGCCCATGTTCGTCAATGCCGTACATACTCATACAGGTTGGCTTTGTACAGGAAGAGGTAATAAATTGACAACCTGAACAGGTTAATTGACCGCCCGCATAATTGTAATTCCCGTAGAAATTAATGTCCGTACAGCTTTTTCCAGCTAAATCTGGACCATCACAAGCTTCTCCAGATTCTGCAACATAGTTGCCGCAACCGGGTTTTATGCAAGTTCCTTTTACACAAGTTTGGCCTTTAAGACATTTTTTGTTATAATATCCAAACCCGCCACTCAAACACGTGCTCGTAGTGGCGCTGTCTTTACACATCTTTGTGCCAGGAGTACAAACCATAGGAGCACAAACACCAACTTCTTCATCGTTTACTTCAGCAATTTTACAAGATTGACCAGTAGGACATGCAACCGGAGCAGTAAGATTAGTGCCCTGCCAATTACATTGCACTCTTAAAGGTTGCTCGCTCCCATCTTTACAATACCATTCATTTGGCGTACAAATAAGTTTAGGTCCACATCTCGAGGTATCTAATTTGCAATAAGCATTACAACCAATTGTTCCGCCATCAAAACCTAAATCGTTACAAACTGCAGTAAAATAACCAGAATTATCTGAAGGACTATCACATTCTTCATCTGCGTCCAGTTGATCATTTCCGCAAAGCGGTGCAGCGCCATAAAGGGCTTTACCCGTAGTACAACTAACCACTAACAAAGAAATTGCTAGTAAACAAACAATCACAAAAAACGTTTTCATCTTTTCACCTTCTTTTATATATTTATTACTTCTTTTTTATTACTAATTTATAACCAAAATAATAATAATAATAATAACCGGTTATTAAAGTAAGAAAACAAAAGACCTATTTAAATTTATTTATTGTCAAACCCTTATTAAATTAGAAGGTTATTTTTGTTTATTATTTATCTATTGCTTACTTTCTGTCCAAACCTTTTTATATAATCTTACATTCCATCTAAAAAAAGGGAACTATGGATAGAAGTAATTCTAACTCTGTACCGGATAATAAGTTAAAGAAAGACTCTTTAAATAATTTTCATGCTCTTTCCACTGAAGAAACTTTTAAACAACTTAAGTCTTCTGAGCAAGGTTTAACTGCTCATGAAGCTGAATTACGGCTTCATCAATATGGCTTAAATGAATTAAAAGCAGAAGAAAATGCGCGCTTTCTAAAAATATTATTAAGACAGTTTATCAGCCCCTTGGTCTGGATTTTAGTAGTCGCTTTGATTATTTCTATTGCACTTAATCAAATTGCTGATTCGATTATTATTGCTGCTATTATTATACTTAATGCGTTGTTGGGTTTTACCCAAGAATATCGAGCCGAGAAAACCATTGAAGCGTTAAAAAAAATGGCTTCCTTGAAAGCTAAAGTATTACGCGGCGGCAAGGAAATTAAAATTGACAGTAAGTATGTGGTTCCCGGCGACGTTCTTATTTTAGAAACTGGTGATAAAATTTCTGCCGATGCGCGCTTAATTGAAATTCATGCTTTAGAAACACAAGAAGGGCCTTTAACTGGAGAATCCCAGCCAGTTACTAAAGAATTAAAACTTTTAACAGAAAAAACTTCCCTGGCAGATCGAAAAAATATGATTTATTCTTCAACGATTATTACTAATGGCCGGGGCAGAGCAATAGTTATTGCAACCGGAATGAAAACCGAAGTTGGAAAAATTGCGGAATTGATTGAAGAAGCCCCAGAAAAACTTACTCCTCTGCAAAAAGATTTGTGGAAATTAGGTAAATATTTGACTATTGCGGTTATCATTATTGCCATAATTGTATTCTTGGCCGGAATATTTTCCGGACAACCTGCTTTAGTAATGTTATTAACGGCAATTACTTTGGCGGTAGCGGCTATCCCTGAAGGCTTACCGGCAGTAATCACTATTTGTCTGGCTTTAGGCGTACAGCAGATGATCAAAAGAAAAGCCCTAGTTAGAAAACTTCCTTCCGTTGAAACTTTGGGGTGCGTTAATGTAATCTGCACCGATAAAACGGGAACGTTGACTCATAACGAAATGACCGTTACTAAAATTTGGGCTAATAATAATGTATATGGGGTTACTGGCTCCGGTTATAATCCAGAAGGAAAATTTGTTATTAACCAAAAATTAGCTAATCCTGAACCACTCTATGAATTATTAAAAATAGGTCTGCTGTGTAACGACGCTAAATTAGAAGGAAAGGGCGATGAATGGAAAGTTAATGGCGACCCCACTGAAGCAGCTTTAGTTGTTTCTGCTAAGAAAGCGGGCCTTATCAAAAACGAATTTAAAGAATCCCGGGTGGAAGAAATCCCTTTTTCATCAGAAAGGAAAATGATGACGACCATCCATAAAACTGAAAAAAAATTAATTGCTTATACTAAAGGTGCACCTGATTTAATTATCAATGCTTGTACTAAAATTCTGATTAATGGTAAAGAAGTACGTTTAGATAGTTCTAAGAAAAAAGAACTTCATTTGCAGAATGAAGCTTTTGGCCAAGAAGCTTTGCGAGTATTGGGTTTTGCTTATAATGATGTTTTTACTACTAAAGAAAATGCAGAAAAGAATATGGTTTTTGTCGGATTGCAGGCGATGATTGATCCGCCTAGAAAAGAAGTTAAGGAAGCCATTAAAAAGTGCCAAGACGCAGGCATTCGGGTAATCATGATTACTGGGGACCAAATTATGACTGCAAAAGCCATTGCTAAAGAATTAGGCATTACTGGTAAAGCAGTAACCGGACAAGAATTAGAATCACTGGATCTCAATAAAGAAATTGATAAGATAAATATTTTTGCTAGGGTTGATCCAAAACATAAATTAAATATTGTAAACGCTTTAAAAAATATTGGACAGGTAGTTGCCGTAACTGGAGATGGAGTAAATGACGCTCCGGCGATTAAAAAAGCAGATATTGGTATTGCGATGGGCATTACCGGAACAGATGTAGCTAAAGAAGCGTCGGACATGATTTTAGTAGATGACAATTTTGCTTCCATCGTTAGTGCCATAGAAGAAGGCCGGGCTATTTTTGATAATATCCGAAAATTTGTAAATTATTTATTATCCAGTAATCTGGGCGAAATCGTGATTATTTTTCTAGCTTCCTTATTCGGGATGCCTTTGCCGTTAACAGTCATCCAAATCTTGTGGGTAAATTTAATCACTGATGGCTTGCCGGCAACCGCATTAAGTTTTGATCCACATCCAGATGAAATCATGAAACATAAACCTCGGCATCCGAAAGAAAGTATTTTATCTCGTGCATTAAGTTGGGACATAATCTTGTTTGGCTCTTTAATGGGCATTGCCTCATTAATCTTATTCTTTTTATATCAAGGTTCAGGATTAGCGAAAGCACAGACGATTGTATTTACTTCTTTAGTTTTATTTGAATTAGTAAGATTACAGACGATTAGATCAGAATATCAGCTGGGAATATTCAGCAATAAAATATTATTAGGAGCAGTCTTATTTTCTATCGCGCTCCAGTTATTGATAGTTTATACGCCTATTAATGTGTGGTTTAATACTGTTCCTTTGGCCTTAATCGACTGGGTAATCTTAATTTTGTGCTCGGTGGTGCTCTTATTGGTGTATAAGATCATTCAAAAATTAATTTTAAAGAAAATTAAAACAGAATTATAAAAAATAAGTAAGTTAAAATTTATTTTTCTTTAGGTAAAATTATCCAGCCGTTCTTCTTTGCTAATTCGGTTAATTGATTATTTCTATCTACAACGACTTTAACTTTACAATATTCTAACATATAGCGGTCGTTCATAGAATCTCCTGCGCCTAGAATTGGGGGAACATCTTTAGAAATATATTTTTTGATGTTGTCTACTTTCCCCTGAAAAGTGGAAGTTGGATAGATCAAGCGATCAGTTAAACGGCCTTGCTCCTGTTCGCTTTCCATGCCGATACATTTGATTTGATAATCCGGTAAAAATATTTTTAATGCCTCTTCAATAATTGGTTTGGTGGATGCGCTGACCACCCAGATTTTATACTGGGGATGCAATACGCCCATAAGTTCAGCAATAGATTTATTTGGTTTTATTCCCCGATTGATTTCAATCCCGAATAACTTTCGTTTACTTAATTTAGACCCTTCCTGCCTAACCGTTTCTTGGACGATAGTTTTAATTTCGCTTATAGTGAATCCTGCTAGAAGCTGGGTAGCAAATTCGTAAGCTTCTTGGGTATGTCCTTCTTCGAGGAGGCGGAAATATTTTTTAAAAGTAGCTTCGCCATCAAGTTTCTTTAATAGATTATTTTCACAGAGATAAGCTAACGCCGCTTCGGCAATATCGTTGACGATACAGGTGTTGTCAAAATCAAAAACCGCATATCCTTGTTTGGGGAGGTCTTTTAAAACGGCTTGGAATTGATGGTCAAACTGTTTGCTAACCTTAATCATAATAAAAAGAATGCGGTTTTATTTAAAAAGGTTACTAAAAAAAGGCACAATTCAATTTCTGAGTGATTTCTCTTTTTTGAGCATTTTTCACGACAT
>JBBSWB010000059.1:0-4178 GCA_038046465.1 Nanobdellota archaeon | reverse complement strand
TACCTATATCCGCAGAAAGATTGGTGCAGGAATTTCTGACGATTTAGCTATGATCATGATCGGGAAAAAACACGGCATTTCGGCCATGCTCGGCGCATTTGTAGTTGATGCTATTGACACTTATGATAAATGTGTTCTTAACCCTTTAGAAAAAGGACTGGATGAAAAGTTAGCCGGCCATATTCAAACCGAATGGAATGCAAAAAACGGCACTTTATTAGCCAGCAAAGAAGAAATCATGGAAGTTATTTATTATGCCGCTAAAAAAAATAATCCTAAAGTAGAAGTGAGTTCATCTCACCGAAGGTTTGTACAATTTGCTGGAGATAAACTCTACCGCCCAACCTTGCAATCACACATTGCTTTTGTAGAAGGCCAGCCAACCGAAGAATTTCCGGTAGGCTTCAGCAGGATGAGCAGCAGCAAACTTTATCAGAAAGCCCAGGCAAGAATTGACCACATGCTGGGAAATAAAGAGAAATAGATACTGACAATAATAGGTTCTGTAAATAAATAAAAAATAATATATTTATTATAATGGCGCGGTTCTATTAAATAAATAAAAGTTTATTCCACTACAGTTCTCAAAGAAGCTATGGCTACTTCCATCTGCCGATCCGTTGGCTCTTTAGTAGTAATTCTCTGCAGCCACAGACCCGGAGCAATCAAAATCTTAACTAAAAGATTAGAACGATACTTTCCGCTTAATTTGATTAGTTCGTAGCTTACTCCGGCAATTACGGGCAGCAATACAATTCTCCCAGCTAATTTTATCCATAACGGCCCAGTAACCAAAGTAAAAACAACAATAGAAAGCAGCAGCACTATAAATAAAAATGAAGTTCCGCAGCGAGGATGGAACCGGGAAAATTTTTTAACATTCTCTACAGTTAATTCTTCCTTATTCTCATAGCAATAAATTGATTTATGCTCCGCCCCATGATATTGGAATAAAGTCTTAACTTCTTTCATAAAGGAAATTGCGATTAAATAACTTAAAAATAGAATTACCCGAAATAAACCGTCTAAAAGATTAAATAAAAAACCTTCTGGATGAATCCAATGCGCAGAAAAAAAAGGTAAAACTACAAAAGCAAGGATCGCAACTAAAAAAGAAAAGGCAACCGTTCCGATAATCTCTTTTTTGCTTAATTTTTCTTCTACACCTAAATTTTGATTGCTGCTCCAGATTAAAGCCCGGATACCATCATAAAGAGTATATCCTAATCCAACTACCCCGCGCAGAAAAAAAACATCAAATAATTTTGGTGAAACGCTGCTTTTCTCTTTTCTAACTTTAATTTTTCCATTAGGGAGACGAACTGCAACCGCATACTTTTCTTTATTGCGCATCATTACGCCTTCAATAACTGCTTGTCCACCAACGTCCATAAAAACAAAAGATAATAGCGCATTTATAAAATTAACTAAGAAAAATCCAGTAAAGATTTCCTACTGAGCTTCTCCAAACAGAAAAGTATTTAATATCAGGCTAATCCGGCTGAACAGATGGAAGAAAAGACCATTCTTAAGATAGCTGTTATTGTAAGCATATTAGGTTTAGGCTTCTTATTTATTTACTCAAGCCAATTGGATTTGGCAGTAATACCCGATCTTGATTTGGTAGGCAGTAAAGAAAGTGTGCATCTGCGGGGTAAAATAAATACCCTTCGAGTTACTGAAAAAGCTACCTTTTTGGAATTAGAAGGTGAAAAAGTGGTGACTACGGATATCATTTTCTTTCCCGAAGAAAACATACTTCTGCATGAAGGCGATTACGTAGAAGTATTCGGCACAGTAGAAGAATATAAAGGAGAAAAAGAAGTGGTTGCCAGCAAGGTTGTGTTGAAATAATCCGATACTTTTTTAAATAACTTAACTTCTTATTCTTTTCAATGTGGACGTGCCGGAGTGGTCAAACGGGATGGATCCGAAAGGAGTCCAAGCTTAGGCCCTTCAGGCAGTAGTTGGGTGTGATGAGCATCTTGCTATGATTGGAAGATACCCATTGGCTTAGTGCCTACGCAGGTCCGAAAGCCAGCAATCTGGGCAAGTACGGCGGGCTGAAGCCCACCAAGCAAAAAAGGTTGCTGCACGGAAGCCCTGCCGTCCACACCATTTTTTATTTTTAAAGTTAGCTTAGAAGATTAAAACTCAAGGTTTTTTGTCTCCTAACGACAGCTTATCTAATAGTTTGTTGATGTCAAAGAAAATGTCTTCTGCAGAATTCTTTTTTTCCAACTCTTTAAATTTAGAAATATCTTTTATTTTTTTATTGATTACTTTATTTATGTCCGTCGTATATTCTTCCAGTAAAACTGAGACTTGCTGTTCATTCACATATGCGGGATAAATAACATAATCTGCTCCGGCATCATAAAGTTCTAAAGAATTTTTAATATTTTTTGCAGTAGATATAATTATTGACTTGGGATTATTTTTTTTCACCTGAGAGATAATCATCTGGTTTTCTTCAAAGTCCATGATACTGGAAACCACCAATTCGGTAGAACTGAAATCTAATCTATTAAAAAAATAAGGGCTGGTAATAGAATTGTAACAATACGGAATGCCTTCTCTTTCTAAGGCTTTGATCTTAACTGGGTCGTTTTCAACGACCATTATTTTTTTATTCATTCCTTCAAATTTAGATAAAAGATCTTTGCCTAATTCGTAATAACCAAAAAAGATTACGTCGGGGCGGAAAATATTTGCAGTCCCTTTTTTAATTCTCTTTTTAGAAAATAATTTTTCTCCAAAAGCTAAACCGGGTTTTAAGTACCTAAAAATAACCTTGTCATATTTTATCAAATAAGATGAAAGCACCATCGTTAAAATTACTGAAATTATAGCAGCGGTATTGATATCTTTTGAAATCATGCCGTTAAATACCGCGCTGCTAATAATAATTATACTAAACTCACTTAACTGAGAAAGATTTAACGCAGACAGACAAGAAACTTTCATGTCGTATCCCCTTAACTTTAAAGTAAAATAAATCACTAAAGGTTTTACAGTTAAAGATAAGATAGTAATTAGAACTATAAACAATAATAATTTCGGAGAAGGATTAATATTTACCTGAAAACCTAAACCGACAAAAAAAAGCATGTTGAAAAAAATTATTAATGCTTTTAATCGCCCATGAATGTCATTTTTAAATTCAGTATTTGCAAGCGTAACTCCGGCAACAAATGCGCCGATGGTAGTAGAATAGCCTAACAAAGGAGAAAGCCGAACAAAAAAGAAACAAACCCCCAAACTTAATATGAATAATAATTCGGGAAAGCGAACAGCAAATTTTAACATCCCTTTAAGCAGATATTTACCAAAAACAAAAGCAATCAACAGCAAAGCAATCCCTTTTGCAGGAACCATTAAAATTCCGCTCATCGAACTTTCTCCCGCTGCACTTAAGAAGGTTAAAGCAATGAGTGCAAATAAATCCTGAATTATTAAAGTGCCCAAGATTATTTTCCCATGCAGGGTATCGGTTTCTTTTTTGTCATCGACCCATTTTGCTACTAGTAAAGTGCTGCTAAAGAGGAATAAAACGGATAAATAAACACATTCTAAAGTATTAAAATATAATAGTTTGGCTAAAATAAAAGCAATAGTAAAAAAAATAACCGTTTGTAAACTAGTAGCGATTAAAATATCTTTACCAAGGTATTTTATGTTTTTAAAATTGAATTCTAACCCCATCAAAAATAATAAAAAGGTAATTCCCAATTCTGAAAGGATTAACAAAACTTGCTCGTTGCCAAACCCTTTTTTAACAGCATACATCGAGAATAATAGCCCAGAAATAACATAGCCAATAATGATTGGCTGTTTTATCAACTTAACTAAAAAAGATACTATAACAATGACCATAAAAAGGACACTAAATTCTAAGATAAAAGGTAACATTTAAACGATCTCTTTTTTATTCTTTTTTTATTTTTAACCTGCAATTCTTAACTGTTTAGGATTAATAAACACAACCAAGAATTCTGTATATAAATAATTCGCTTCTCCAGTTTAAGTATTATTTAAAAGACCGCCAAAGTTTTATTAAAAAAGAATTAATTAGAGGTTAAGGTAATATTAAAGTTTAGAGCGATATTAAAGTTTAGAGTAATTATAGATAACTGCGAAAGTTGCCGCACATAGTTTAATAAAGTAGTTTTGTTTTC
>JBBSWB010000058.1:0-1527 GCA_038046465.1 Nanobdellota archaeon | reverse complement strand
ATTATTATTATTATTATTATTATTATTATTATTATACTCTTAAGCAGCAGCGGTTTCTTCTGCAGCTTTAGCTCCAGCTGCTTTTTTTGCTTCTTCTGCTTTTTTCTTTAAATGTGCAGTAACTCTTTCTGCTTTATTTCTAGCGCTGTGGTCTTTATAGACATAAGCTAAAAAATCCGCAGTATGACAACTAAATTTAGTGCCGATTTTTTTTATAATGATTTTATCTACGCCGGTTTTGTATTCTTTAGCAAGAGCTTCAGCAAGCTGTGTATTAGCAGGAGTAGCGCCCGTAAAACCTAACGTACCGATTAATTCTATTCTGTTTAAGAAAACATTTTCTTTTTGTTCATTGATTTTTAATTCCATGATAATTACCTTATTTTAATGGCGTATTCGCCTTTTAATTTTATTCCTAATTTTCCAGCAATAGCTGATCTTTGAACATCAGTAACATATAATCTTCCTTGCCAACTGGTCGTGAAATTAGTAGATTCACAACTTGGACAATCTGCTCCTTCAACAAATAATTTACATCTTCGACAAGCTTTCTTTTTTGACATTTCTATTTCTCCTTGCTCTCTTTCTTGCTTTTCTTCTCTTCTTTTTTCTCTTCTTTAGCTGGTTCTTTGTCTTTAGCTACTTCTTTAACGGTTTCTTTCTGTTGTTCCAGCCAGTCTATTTTTCCTAGGCCTTCCTGTCGCATACTTAAACCAATTTTTGGATTATTTAAATCTTTATAACTTACTGCGATAATTCTTGCTTTACATTTATCCCCTACTTTTAAAGATTGATTAGTTTTCTTTCCTTGTAAAACTTTATCTTTACTAAAGGAAACGAAATCATCCATACTTTGAGAGATGTGCACCATGCCTTCTACTCCGCCAAGATCAATAAATGCACCAAAATCAGTAATGTCTCTTATTTTTCCATAAACTAACTCATTAAGTTCTGGTCTGAAGGTAAGTAGGTCAAATTCAGTTTCATAATAACCTGCTCCGTCTCCGGGAACAATAACTCCTTCTTTAACTTCCCCAACGTCAATAACATTGATTACAAAACCTAATTCTTTAGAAACAAAATTTTCGTAGCTAGAAGTAATATTTTTAAGAACTGCGTCTTTCTTATTTAGGTTAAACATCTTAGGAGGAACCCTAACATGGTCTTTTACCCTTACTTTGTAGAACATGGGGGTTTATTTAGGGGGTTTATTTATAAAGGTTTTGGAAAAACTATCCGTTTTTCCAGAACCCCAGAAACCAACTGGTTTCTGTAAGGTTTCTAAAAAATCTATTCCAATTTTTTGAAACCTCAAAAATTAAAGATTTTTGTATGGTTTCCAAAATTTCTTTTAAAAATTTTGAAACCTCAAAAACCCGTTGGTTTTTGTATGGTTTTGGAAATTTAAAAAAAAATAAAATATACAACGCTTCACTTTTTTTGGTATGGTTATTACCGCCCAAGGAGGAAAACAACGGCACTATCCGTTTTATGAGTGATACATTTCTCAAATCACTCACTTTTTTC
>JBBSWB010000057.1:0-8284 GCA_038046465.1 Nanobdellota archaeon | reverse complement strand
CTGTACTCGAGAATATAGATTAAATCACTTCAGAATACTGAAGTATTACTCTTTTTAATAACATTTATAAATGAATCTAATCTAAAATTTTTAAAATTAACTAATCGTTTTGAAGTAAAAAAATGGTAAAAATTTTATTATTGGGGCATACCGGAAAAATGGGTCGGGCTTTATATAAAGTTCTCCAAGCAGATTATGAAGTTATTTGTAAAAATAGCTTAGATTTCGATGCTACTAATTTTACACAAGTTAAAGAGATGGTTAAGATTGTTCAGCCAAATATTGTTATAAATACTATCGCTTTTCATGGGATTGATTCTTGTGAAAAAGAACCTGAAAAAGCCTTAGTAACCAATACCCTTTATGTAAAATTATTATCAGAGCTTTCTAACGAAATGGATTTTTTATTAGTACATTTTAGTACCGATGCAGTTTTTAATAATCAGAAAGATTTTGTATATGTTGAGAGTGATACGCCTAAGCCGATTAATGTCTATGGGCTTACTAAATATGGTGCTGATTGTTTCATACAAGCAATTTCAAATAAATATTATATCATTCGTTGTTCTCTATTATTTGGTGAGACTCCGAGAAATAATCAATTAATTGAAAAGATGTTGCATAAAATTAAAGCTAGTGAAGAGATTAGAATGGCAGATGATATCGTTTGTTCTCCTTCATATAGTTTAGATATTGCTAAAGAAATAAAACGAATATTAAATAGTTCTTTGTCTTACGGGATTTATCATGTAGTAAATGGAGGCAAAGCAACATTATATGAAATAATGGTTGAAGCAGCTAAAATTTTAAATATTTGCCCCGGTATCAAAAAAGCTTCCTACCTTGATTTTGGCCACTTAGCACTTAAAAATACAGATACATTACTAACTTCAGAAAAAATTAACACTTTAAGACCTTGGCAAGAAGCGTTAAAAGAGTATGTTGGAAACTTTAAAAAGGAGATGCAAGTAATTGAAAAGGAGAATGTAAACAAATGAAAATTTTATTACTTGGTTCTAGTGGAAAGTTAGGAACAGCTATTGAAGAAACTTGTAGGAAAAGAAACTTAGAATGTATCGGGTTAACTCATTCAGATGTAGAAATAATTAATAAATTAGAGTTAGAATATGTTATTAATAAATATCAACCCGACGTTATTATTAATGCTGCGAGTTTAGTTGGGATTAACCAATGTGAAGATGAACCCAAAAAGGCTTTTGAAGTAAATAGTATTGCAGTTAACCATTTAGCTAAAATTTGTCAGGAAAAAAAAATAATTCTAATCCAAACCAGTACGGGGGCTATATTTGATGGGGAAAAAACCGATTATTATACTGAAGAAGATCTGCCTAACCCCACCAACACTTATGCAGCTTCTAAATATTCTGGAGAATGTTTTGTTAAGAACACTTGTGAAAAATATTATATCGTTAGGTTCCCTCTTTTATTTGGAAAAAGAAAAAATAAAAGTGTTGGTTTTGTAGACAAACTTCTGACTTGGATCGATGAAGGAAAAGAATTAAAAATTGCTGATAATAAAATTGAATCTTTTTTATATGCTAAAGATGCTGCTGAAGCAATACTTTCACTTTTGGAAAAAAAACCGCCTTATGGGATTTATCATCTAGCTAATGAAGGCCAGGACAATTATTTTAATTTTGTTCAAGAATTAATACAAACTTTGGGATTAAAAAAAGAAATAATTAGAGCTAAACACGAAGATTTTGGTCTTCCAAATATCCATTATCCAGCAAAAACAGCATTAAAATCTACAAAATTACTGCCTATGAGGGGTTGGCGAGAATCTTTAAGGGAATATTTAAACGAAAATGTTAAAAAAATGCCTTTTGGGGAAGAAAAAATGTTGGAATCTAAACCACAATTATTGTTAGATAGTACTAAATTGCCTTATCATTTAGATAGAGTTAAAGCTTGGATGAATGGGGAAAGAATTGCTCCAATTACTGTAGAGTGGGCTTTATCAACAAGATGCAATTATAAATGTAATTATTGTAATTACGATTATGCTAGTGAAGATAGAAAAGGGGCTAAACATACTATTACTAAAGAAGTGGCTTTTAGATTTATAGATGATGCAGCCGAAATTGGAGTAAAAGCAATCCCTCTTGGTTCTGATGGAGAAAGTACATTTAATCCGATTGTATATGAAGTAATTCTCTATGCTAAGAAAAAGGGATTAGATATTGCTATGTCCACTAATGGATCTTTGCTTAAAGATTCAGAATTAGAAAATATTTTGCCCTGTTTGAGTTATATTCGTTTCAATGTTTCTGGAGGAGAACCCTTGAGGTATGCCGAAATTATGGGTTGTACGGAAGCTCATTTTCATAAAGTTTACAACACAATCAAAAAATGTGTCGAGATAAAAAAGGAGAGAAAATTAGATGTAACTATTGGTTTACAAATGGTTCTTATGCCAAAATTTAGTGATCAAATTATTCCTATGGCTAAACTAGGGAAAGAATTAATGGTAGATTATGTTGTGATTAAACATTGTGCAGAAAACCCGGAAAGAACTTTAGGCATTAATTACGAAGATTATCAAAAATTGGCGCCGTTGTTAAAAGAAGCTGAATCCTATTCTACTGATTCTTATAAAGTGATTGCAAAGTGGTCAAAATTACTTAGTATGGGAAATCGTGACTATAAGTGCTGCTACGGTCCTCCATTTATGATTCAGATTGCCGGCTCTGGAAAAGTTGGTCCCTGTGGAACATTTCAAACAGATAAATTCAATCACCTTAGTCCGGGAAATATTGCTGAAAAATCTTTTAAAGAGATTTGGCAAAGTGAAAAATACTGGGAGATTATGAATTTTGTTGGTTCAGAAAAGTTTAATAATTCTGTTTGTTGGCCTTTATGTTTTCAACATAAAGTAAACCAGTTTTTGTGGGGAGTCAAACAAGGAGACATCAATTTGGAAACTTACAAACAATCAAATGAAAAATTACCTGCGCACGTAAATTTCATTTGAATAAAATACACATTTAAAAAAAGAACATCTTGAGGTAAAACAATGGCAGATTTATATAATATGGGGGGTCATAAACTTTATTGGCACCCAGATAGGATAAATGATTGGATGAAAGGTAAAAAGATTGCTCCTTTACATATAGATGCCGGATTAAGTAAAGGATGCAACATCAGATGCGAATATTGTTATGGGGCAATTCAAGGCAATTTATATAAAGAAGGTTCAACAAAATATTTTCCCCGGGATGCTTTATTAAGTTACATGAGGAGTGCTGGAGAAGTAGGGGTAAGATCAATAGGTTTAATTGGTGAAGCTGAGCCTCTTTTAAACCCCAATGTTTATGATGCAATTGTAGAAGGAACAAAAGCAGGAGTAGATATAGCTTTAGCTACTAATGGAACTTTGTTTGATAATGGTGAAAAAGGGATTACCGCATTAAAGAATTTAGTTTGGTTAAGATTTAATTTAAGTGCAGCATCTGATGAAGCTTACCAAAAAATTCATGGGAGCCCTTTATTTTTTAATGTAATTAAAAACATTAAATTCTGTGTTAAAACTAAAAAAGAATTAAATCTGCCGGTAACAATTGGGATACAGATGGTACTTACCCCTAATAATGTTAAAGAAGTTGTTTCTTTAGCTAAATTAGGTAAAGAATTGGGCGTAGATTATTTTGTAGTTAAGCAATGCAGCGATACTCAAGATAGTAAGTTAGGTTTTTACAATCAATTAGGGAAATATAAAGATTTTACTACCATTCTAAAGGAAGCAGAAGATGTT
Organism: Nanobdellota archaeon; assembly: GCA_038046465.1. Classification (GTDB taxonomy): domain Archaea; phylum Nanobdellota; class Nanobdellia; order Woesearchaeales; family GW2011-AR9; genus JBBSWB01. Next base: position 4,509 of record JBBSWB010000057.1, on the reverse strand, counting down.
ACCACAGATAATTATAATGTGATTATTAAATGGCCGCATATTAAGAATGAAGGTAAACGAAATTATGACCAATGTTTGGGAACTCCGTTTTTACTTTACACTAGCGGAGATGGTAAAGTCTATCCGTGTGGAATGTTTTTTAATATACACGAAGAAGAATTTCGTATGGGAGATCTTACTAAACAAACATTTAAAGAAATAATTGAAAGTGACCGGTATTGGGAAGTAGTAGAAAAAGTTAAAAAATTAGATGTCCATAGTTTTTGCTACGCTAATTGTCGGACCCATTCCATTAATGATTTTTTATGGAAAATAAAAAATCCTCCGCCACATGTTAACTTCGTATAAATAACGCCTAAGGCGGTTATTATTTATTGATTTAAGTAGCAGTTATTGTAAGTGGCCCGTACTATTATTTTAATATTTAAAATAGATTAAATTAATTACTTCGACTTATCTTTTTTTAGACTTATAAAAACAGGCCCATCCGAATTGTATGCAGATTCAGCAAATCTCAGCGTTTCTTCCGAATTTATGGGAAAATAAGAAATCGTATTTTTAAGCAAGCCCATTAATCTCTTTGCGTCGAGTTCCGAATGGGTGGGACCTTGATGGGGGTAATCTGCATACCCTACTAACTTGACATTAACCTTTTGCTGGTCAATATCTAATTTTATCTGTTCAAATGGCCTTTCTATTAAAAAAGGAGTAATTGTATAAACCCAGGGTTTTATTCCTTCTAAAGCCATTCCAGCTGCTACACCAATCATACTTTGTTCACAAATCCCAATATTAATAAATCTGTTAGGAAATTTTTGTCTAAACTTATCAAAAACTCCGAAACCAATGTCGCCCACAATTAAAAAGATATTATCGTCTTTTTCAGCTAATTGTACAATTACTTCTCCAAATTTTTTTCTCATTTTAATTCTTCTAATGCTTTTTTAAGTTCTTCCTCATTGGGTAAACGGGTATGCCATCTAGGTTCATTTTCAAAACAACTTACTCCTTTTCCTTTAATAGTATGGGCTATAATTGCAGTTGGCTTTTCCGAAGATTTATTTTTTAATGCTAAAATAATTTCCGGAAAGGAATGTCCATTTATTTCTATAACATGCCAATTAAATGCTTTAAATTTGTCTGCTAAATTATTTAGCGACAATATTTCATCAACGCGGCCCAAAGCTTGAATTTTGTTATAATCTACAATAACAACAAGATTATTTAATTTATGGTGTGCTCCTATAAGCAGGCTTTCCCAAGTAGTTCCTTCTTGACATTCTCCATCGCCCATTAAAACATAAATATTTCCTTCTTTCCTTTTAAGTTTACGTGCCATAGCCATTCCTAATCCTATCGGGAGACCATGACCTAGGCTCCCCGTAGTACAATGAATCCCATTGATTAAATCAATTTCTGGGTGTGTTGAAATAGCTGGGTTTTTACCTTTCTCATTGAGCATTAAAAAATAAGGAAAAGAAGCATGCCCTTTACTTAAAATAAATTTGTCTTTTTCTGTTAAGATGCAATCATATAATGATAATAATATTTCAACAATAGAAAAACTACCTCCTAAATGAGCTTCATGCTTGTCAAGGGATAATTTTAACACTTCGGTTCTTATTTTTTTAGCTTTATTAACTAAATTATTAAATTCCATTGGTATCTTTTTCTTTATTTTGTCTATAAAATCCAATAAGAGAAGATTTATATAATTTATGTAAAAAGAAATTTATTTAAAATAAGTAAATTTATGTTTTAATCAAGCAGATGTTTGTTTTCTCTAAGAAATTTAGCGCCAATCCGAACTGAAAAAGGATATTCTTTAGGCCCTTGCTTAAAGAGGGATTTGAATTTATGCTGTAATTCTTCGTCCTCTTTGGTAGTTTTCCACGTCCCGTCTAAACGCTCATTCATTTCCATTGCCAAATCTAGAATTTCTTTGGAGGTATTTTCAACAGGAACAAGCCCTTCTTTTTTATAATCCTCTGCTTCATATGAAAATTTATTCATTTCAAATTCTATTATTTCTTTAAAAGTAAGGAATCTTTTTTTCTTTATAGACCATATTTTTTTAGGGATAAAAAGATCCTTCTTTCCGGGAGGAAAATACTGAACGTCACAGAAGGGAGTTAAGGGGGTTAATGGTGTATGGTTAGCCATAGCTCCGGGAGTGTTAAATATTTGGGAGACGGATTCAAGCCCGGTATGGACGCCCAAAAAGAATTTACATCTTGCAGATAAATAAATATCTCCAAATTCAGTTCTATGCTTAGTAGCATAATCAATAATTTTTCGATTATCTAACTCAGAAAGTTTAGTTTCTACTTTTGCACCCATTCTAAGAGCGTAACCGCCTTGTTTTGTTATGTATTCGGCCGCCTTTGTATAATTCTCGATGCTACAATTCCGGTATGTAAATCGAGAATCTCCTCTTTTTAGATGCTGGCCAACATAAACCGGGTCTCGAGCATGAAAGCAAATGAACCAATTATTATTAACGCCCATTTCTTTTAACAATTCTTTTCCTTTTTCTTCTTCAGCATCAGTAAATGATAAACTTGGATTTGTTTCATTAAATTGTGGAAAAGATCTTAACTCAAAAGGAGTCGTTATAAACAAACCCCACTTACTTAGAATCGATTTACTTGCCATAATTTTTGTGATTGCTCTTACAAATCTGGGTTGAGGAATTTGAATAATAGTCATTTTTCTTTTAAGCATTTTAATCAGTTGGTTGTTGCACACAGAAGTATGAGCAATACCGATATATCTTGTCTTATTTTCTTTTTCTATTCCCAACTGTAACTTTCTCAAAAAGACCTCGTTATTTAGTGCTAGGGGACCTATTCTGCCCCCAGAAACCCTAAAAAATTTAATTTTAAAGACATATCTTGTTATTAATAAAGGGATTGCTATTGGAATAAGACCAAGGTCTATAATTCTAAGAACCAAACTATTTGTAATGTTTTTTCTTACAAATTTGTTAAATTTAGTTTCTGTTTTTTCCATTAGTATTTCTAATTTACTTTTTGCTTAATAACTCCTTTTTTTTACTTTCATTATATTTATCAACAAAATTAAATAATTCTTCCATATAATCCAATTCTTCCTTGCTAAAACCATCATACGATATTTTTCCACTTAATTGAAAGAGATCTTTAGATTTTAGTTTTTTATTAAAAAAAAACTCATTATATAATTCTGTTCCGGGATAAGGGGTAAACTGGTTTAATGAAGCAAAAGTTGGTTGTATCTTCAGAATAAGTTCTTTAGTTTTTTTTAAGTCCTCAATAGTTTCAAAAGGAAAGCCAATTATAAAAAATGCTGACCAAGGAATATTTAGGTCATTAATCCATTTTGTTCTTTCTATTATTTCATTTACAGTTATATTCTTATTTATTCTGTCTAAAACTCTTTGGGAACCACTTTCAACACCAACAAATAGCTTTTTTCCACCAGTATCGATGAAGTGCTGTAATTTCTCTTTTGACAATGCTTTTAATCTTGCCTCTGCAGAGTAGTTCATTCCAGTTTTTTTGAGGGCGTTTGTTACATTATAAAAATGTTGGGAGAATGAAAAAAGACAGTCATCTATGATATAAATAAATAAACCGCTACCAAATTTATTTTTAGTTTCATTTAATTCTTCTAACAAGTTTTTTTCATCTCTAAAAGGAAACGTTCTATCATAAGAATGGCAGCAAAAGGTGCACTTGTTTGGACAGCCCGAACTAGTCATGATTGTAGAAATTTCTTCAGGTGTATAAGAATCCAAATCCATCAATAAGCTTTTATTTGGCTTCAAAGTCACTAAATTCGGTATGAAAGGAACTACAAAGTCATAGTTTTCTCCAAAATGGTGATTCTTGTCGGTTTTTAGCATTCCTGTTACATGAGGGCCACCCAGCATTACAATTACGTTTCGACCGAGGGTCTCTTTAACAAGTTTAGCAACATAATTTGCAGAATCTATTTTTGCAGTAACCGAACTCAGACCAACAACATCTGGTTTTTCGGATAAAAGGACTTTTCGAATTTTTTCCCAAACAGGATTATTTTTGTTCTTCAATTCTTCTTCATATCTAGGATAATTTAACCGTGCTTCATTACGGCTATATTCCTTACAGCTGTCATTAGGAAGATCACAATCCAAAATTTTTACAGAATTACCTTGTTTTTCTAAATAAGTACCAACTAATGTAAGTGTTAGGGGATAGCGGTATCTCCTATACCCAAATAGATTGTAAAAAGGGGGTTCTATAAGTAAAATCTTTTTATTTTTCAATGATTCTAACATTTATATTCCTCATTAAATTGTGCTTTTTATTTAGTTATCAAATTTTTTAGATGTATGGGGTTTTATCAATATAAGGTCCCTTCTAAAATGGCGTATATCTATTTTATTATCTCTCTCTACTAAACCTAAAATTTATTTATAAAAGTTGTGGTTCTTAGTAATACTTCAGTAACCTGAAGCACTTTTGAGTATCTCCTGCATTTCCAACA
>JBBSWB010000056.1:0-3553 GCA_038046465.1 Nanobdellota archaeon | reverse complement strand
GGCTAATAGCCTACAACCTAAGAGTAATTTTCAAGATGACTTTCTACTAAGCCTAAAACAGCATTAAATTTATAAATTGGGGCTTTCTTTTTGAATTTACGCCAGCGTCGCATAACCTGGTATTGCGCAAATCGTAATTTTTAAAAAATATGAGCGTATGCCTGGAACTCAGGAAAGATATCAGCGAGCTTGTTCCCGCAAGGGTATCCCGGTTCAAATCCGGGCGCTGGCGTTTTTTTTATTAAAAAATATACCTCAGAGAGGCATAATATCAAAAAATGCTCCATTTTAAAACAGGAAAAGAATTAAAAAATCTTCCCGAAACGGAACTTAAAGACATTTCTGATTTATTTAATCAGCAGTGGGGGACATTAATTACAGTTACTCCGGAATTGGTTCAAAATAGATTTGACAGCGAACAACTTTTCTTAGTCGGCTATGATCAAAATAATACTGTTGCTTCTGTATTAGAAACAATGTTGATCCATAATGATTCAATATTAATTCCTTCTACTGCAACTTATAACGAATTGACCGTTAAAGGAACCTGGCAGCCCCACCCTTATACGACCGGAAAATACAAAATATTGGTCTTAGTAGACATTTCTGCTAAAGGCAAAGGTGCTGGAGCAGAAACAATCGATTTTGCCAAAAGATACATAGCGTTAGAAACTAACATCGATAATGTATTGACCTTTACACCAGATATTGCTAAAGTAAGAAACTGGCATCTTCAACAAGGAGCAAGAGCTACTGAAAATAGAGTAGTTTTAGCGCGACCAGGTTATAATCCTGGAAAGAATCTTTTGCCAGAAGATTGTCCTGAAGACGTTTTGGCCACATCATACATCGCTGAAATAGAACGCAACCGCAACAATTTTCTAATTAAGAATTAAAACCTGCAGGTTCCTTTACATCCTTGGCCAAAACAAGTACAGCCTTGGCCCGATTTCTTAGGAGAATAAATAGATTTAGAATAACCATTTAGATAACTAATAACTGAATAATTATTACTGCTATTGGAAGTGTAATTTACCATTTAGATCTATAACCTTAGTTATTTAGTAGTTTAAATAGGTTATGGATTTTAACTGCAAGCGTTAACTTTTAAATGAATTTAGCATCACAGAAATCTTTAAAAACCGGTTGCTGTTCGCAGTAATCTATGAGTAAAAAGAGCAGGGTGGTATGGCTAATTTTATTTACGTTAGCGATTAGTCTAATCAGTATTAATGTATTAGCTGAAGAGACATCAAAAGAATTATCGATTATAGCTGCTCCCGAAACCGGAACTGCGCCGTTAACGGTTGATTTTTCTCTTAATCAAGCTGCAGATACCTATTCGTGGGATTTTACTAGCGACGGAATTGTAGACAGCACCGAAGCTGCTCCTCAACAAACTTATCCTGAAGAAGGCGATTACTCAGTAACGGTTAATGTTTCTTTGGCCGAACAATCTTATTTAGTACACAAAACTGTTCAAGTAAAAAAACCCATCAGCATTTCTGCAGTTGCTAATCCTTCTTCCGGAAAAGCTCCTTTAACCGTACAGTTTACGGCTATTGCTAATGGGAAAGAACCCCAATCTTATTCTTGGGATTTTAATAACGATAGCAAAATAGACAGCACTCAACAGAATCCAACTTATACTTTTGCCAAGCCTGGCGATTATGAAATTAAATTAAAGGTAATCGATGCAGAGAAAAATACTGCTGCCGCTTCGTTATTATTAGCAGTAACTAAATATGATTCTCATCTTAATTTAACCTCTTATTTTCCTAAAACAATTAGTTTAGGTGAAAATCAAATTACTTTTCTAGTTGCTAATATGGGTGAAGAAATCGTTAATGAGGTTGGTGCCAAAATTATCGGGGAAGGGGTACAATATTTAACTTCAACTTCTATTCCGGTACTTAATCCGGGAGATCAGGATTCACTGACGGTAAAAATAAATATTTTACAAGCTGGCGAGCTTTCTGCTACAGCTAAAATCTTGGAAAAAAGTTTTCCTTTATCTTTTACCATTACCGAGCAAGTTGTTTACAATAAAGAAGAATTACAACTTAAATTAAACCAATTAAAAGAACAATTAAAACAGGAAGAGAGCATTTATTATGAAAAGAAAGCTCAAGGTTACCAAGTAAACGAAGTATCTGATTCCATTAAATCGTTACAAGCTTTAATTCAAACTACCCAGCAGCAGATTTTAACTGGGAAATTAGCTGATGCACAAGTTGGTTCAGATTTAACTGCTGCCGCTATTACTGATTTAAGTTCAGATTTGGGTAAGGTTCAGAAACCCAAAGTAACGGTGATGATGTGGCTGAAAGAGAATTCTTTGGCCATTACGGCAACGGTTGCTGCTTTAGGAACCCTTAGCGGAATTATCGTCAAATTAACGTTTCATGTTTCCAAAGCTAAAGACCAAGTAAAAGAACACGCTCAAAAGCTGAGCGGAGATGTACGAAAGAAATTTTCATTAAGAAGAAAAGAAGAGGAAAGCGAAGAGATTAAAGATAAAGCCACAGATAATCCAGAACCTATTAAAACGGAAGATTCTAAGCTTACTGAAAGTAAAACCGAACCTTCTAACGATCAAAAAGAAAAATTATAAGAAAAAAGAAGTTAAACTTTTTAAATTAAGCAAAATTCGGTTAGAATTATGAAAATAATTTCTTGGAATGTCAACGGAATCAGGGCGATTTTAAACAAAGGGTTCGTGGATTTTATAGAAGAAGAAGCCCCCGACATTATTTGTATTCAAGAAACCAAAGCCCATCCGAGCCAAGTAGAAATTAATTTGCCAAACTACAGCCATCATTTTTGGAATGCCGCTGAGAAAAAAGGTTATTCGGGCACAGCTATCTTTAGCAAAATTAAACCTCTTTCCGTCACTTACGGGATGAATGTGCCTGAACACGACCAGGAAGGAAGGATTATCACGGTAGAACTTAAGGATTATTTTTTAGTTAATGTTTATGTTCCTAATTCAGGAAGAGGATTTCCTCATTTAATTTACCGCCACGAATGGGATGAAGATTTTCTTAATTATCTTAAACAGCTGGAACTAAACAAACCCGTAATTGTTTGCGGAGATTTAAATGTCGCCCATACCCCAATCGATTTGACTAACCCGGATGAAAATTATAATAAAACGGCTGGTTACACTCAGATAGAAATTGATGGTTTTGAAAATTTTATCAACTCCGGATTTATTGATTCTTTTCGGCAATTTAATCAGCAAGGCGGAAATTATACTTATTGGAGTTATATGTTTAATGCCCGGCAAAGAAATATCGGGTGGAGGATAGATTATTTTTTATTATCTAAATTACTGCAAGAAAACTTAGCCAATGCGTTTATTCTGCCCAAGGTAACTGGCTCGGATCATTGTCCGATTGGGATAGTGTTGAAATAGATATTTAGTATTTGTTACTATTACTATTATCTTTATTATTACTATTCTTATTATTATTATTATTATTATTATTATTTAAGTTAATATAGCTTCTGAGCAAGAAATCCCCCCGCTTTAGCGTTGGGGATGAATTGC
>JBBSWB010000055.1:0-41178 GCA_038046465.1 Nanobdellota archaeon | reverse complement strand
TGGGGGACAAGTCGTCAATTGGTGACATTTAAAGTTACTGTTTGATTAAACTTAGTAAAAGGTCATGGCAAAAGAATTCAGATGGCATGGTAAAAGCGAAGATGAACTTAAAACAATGGACTTTAAGGAGTTCATGAACATGATTCCAGCACAACAACGAAGATCATTAAAGAAAGGCTTTACCGAACAACAAAAGAAATTATTAAAGAAAATTGATGCTAATGATAACAACATTAAAACTCATTGCCGAAATATGATTATCCTGCCCAGTATGATTGGAAAAATGATTAAAGTCTATAACGGAAAAGAATATGTTCCGGTTGCAATCACTTCAGAAATGTTGGGTCACCGATTTGGTGAATTTTCCCATACTCGAAAAATGGTTACACACAGTTCAGCAGGTATCGGAGCTACTCGATCAAGTAAAGCAATTTCAGCAAGGTAAACCTAATGGCTACAAAAAATAACAAACTGAATCCAGGACATTTTGCGGTAGCTAGAGCTCTGGATATCCCGGTTTCAACCAAGCACTGTATTGAAATCTGCCGGGCTTTGCGTTATAAGAATACTGCTTATGCAAAGAGATTTTTAGAAGAAGTAGCCGATTTAAAGAGAGCAGTTCCTTTCAAGAAATTTTACAAAGATACCGGACATAAAGCAGGAATGGCCGCGGGAAGATTTCCGCAGAAAGCTGCTAAAGAACTCTTAGCTTTAGTCAAATCAGTAGAAGCTAATGCTTTAGTTAAAGGCTTAAATGCTTCTGATTTGAAGATTACTAAAATCATTGCTAATAAAGCTTCAATTCCCCTAACTGGCGGAAGACGCAGAACTGCCACTAAAAGAAGCCATGTAGAAATAGAAGTTAAAGAAGGCAGAAAAGCAAAATTAGAGAAACAAGCTAAAGCAACTGAAGTTGCAGCAGCAAAAAAAGAAGTTAAAACTGAAGTGGCTAAATCAGAGCACAAAGAAAATAAACAACCTGCCAGCCCAGCAGTAGTCGAGAAAAAAATTGTTAAAGAATCCTTATCCAAACCAGAAGTCAAAGAAATATCATCTGCAGAATTACTGCGAAGAGCACAAGAAAAAGCAGCCCGATTAAAGAAAGAAGAAATCGAACGTAAATCTACAGAAGAAGTATCTCAATTATACGAAGAATTACAAAAAAAAGGGACCTTACGGCAGAAAGGGGGTAAAGCATGATTGAACGAAAATTTATTGCCCAAAAAACTAAAGAATATTACATTCAGAAATATGTAGAAACAACTTTAGGAGGAGTAGGTATCTCCAGCATCAAGCTAAAGAAGATTCCTTTAGGTGAAAAATTAGTAATCCATACTAGTCGACCAAGCTTAATTGTTGGTTCAAAAGGTTCCAATATCCGAGCACTTACTAAAGTACTCAAAAGCAAATTTGAATTAGAAAATCCCCAGATAGAAATTGAAGAAATCAGAAATCCTTTCCTGGATGCAAATGTGGTTGCTGAACGGATTGTTTCTTCACTGGAACGATTTGGTTCAGCCCGATTTAAAGGGATTGGACATAAAATGTTAGAAAGCGTTATCGCTGCTGGAGCTTTAGGTGTAGAAATATTCATTTCCGGAAAAATCCCTGGTGCTCGAGCTAAAAGTTGGCGATTTTATATGGGGTATTTAAAAAAATGCGGGGACATCGCTATCACTGGCGTACGAACGGCCAAAAAATCTGCTTTGTTAAAAAGCGGAATTATTGGGGTTAAAGTTTCCATCATGCCTGCAGATTTATTACTGCCTGATCGAGTTAATATATTAGCAGAGCCTACCAAAATTATTGAAGAAATTGATGAATCTGAATCCAAGAAAAAATCAGTAAAAAAGAAAGCAGCACCTAAGAAAAGGGCTACTAAAAAGAAAGCTGAAGTTAAAACCGAAGAATCAAAAGAAAAAGTTCCAGATGAGACCGTTAAAGTTGAATCAAAATTAGTGGCACCAGCCGAAGAATCACCTAAATTAGAAGAGAGTAAAGCTACTGAAGAAACTACCGAGGTAAAAGAATGAGCTTAGTACATAATATTGTCGGTACGGGACTTTTGGTTGGTGGTGGTATTGCTGGGTTTGCGGGATTAGCCCAAAGCTGTAATTATTCTGCTGATTATGAACCTTTGTTATATGCCCAGATAGAGTGTAACCGAGGATTGAATAGTAAACCCTATTGCGATAAAACTCAATTACAGGTAGCTGAGCAGAATAAAAAAGTAGCAAGTTGGGCTGGTTTGGGATTAGCAGGATTAGCTCTGGCGTATGCTGGATACAAAATTAGGGAAAGAGGTTCACCATCACAATGAAAATTTCCAAAGAGCTTAAACAGCTGAATTCAGAAGAATTACAAGAAAGATTAAAAGAATTTAAAAAGGAACTCTTAAAATTAAATGTTCAAGTAGCTACCGGAACTGGTGCTAGTAGTGCCGGTAAATTAAAACAAACTAAAAAAAGCATTGCCAGGGTTTTAACTTTCCTGGCAGAGAAAGAGGTATAGAATCTAAAAAGATGGTTGACGTATGTAATCAATGCGGATTGCCTCAGGATTTATGTGTCTGTGAGGCCATTGCCCGTGAGCAGCAAAAAATAATCGTAAAAGTCGAAAAAAGAAAGTTTGGAAAAAAGTATACGATTATCCAAGGCGTTGAGAAAGAAGCGAATATTGAAGAAATATTCAAGAAGTTGAAAAATAAGTTTGCTTGCGGCGGAACGGCCAAAAGTGGACAAATCGAACTTCAAGGCGATCACAAATCCAGAATGAAGCCGGTCTTAATCGAACTGGGGTTTCCGGAAGAAACCATTGAGGTTGAGTAAAAGCATCAAAATCCCGCGGATTTTGGTGAGGTAGAAAAATGGTTCAAAGGAATATTTTTCCTCATGAATTGATTGGAACAATGATTGAAGTCATACAATCCACCAATCTTAGCCAAGTGGGCATGAAAGGAAAAATAATCGACGAGACTAAACAAACCATTACAATCCAAAAAGCTGATGGACAAGACGCGGTCTTGTTAAAAAACACCATCACTTTCAAAGTATCAGCTACTGGAGAAATAATCTCTGGTAAAGAAATCATAAAACGACCGGAAGAACGGTTAAAAGGAAGATAAAATGGAAACACGAAAAGAAGTTTTGGGAATACCCGCTCCAAAGAGAGCTTATGATAGTCAATACTATGATCGAAACTGCCCTTTCACAGGCGGTCTAGCAGTAAAGAAAGAATTACAAACTGGAAAAGTAGTTAAGAAAGACACCAATAAGTCTGCAACCATTGAATGGTTCCGCTCTTATTACGTGCCTAAATATGAAAGATACGAAACCAGACGATCAAGATTAAGAGTGCATAATCCTCCTTGCTTAGACGCGCAAGTTGGTCAAACTGTCTTGGTTGCTAGAACTAGGCCGATCAGCAAAACTAAAAATCACGTTATTATTCAAATCATTGAAGATAAAAAAGCAAATGTAAAAGAAGTTAAAAAAGTAGAAAGTAAAACTACTGAGGAAGAGCAATGAGTTTAATAAATAAAATCGGAATGGGAATAACAGTTGTTAGCGGGTTAGGGTTAGTTGGTACTGTAGCCAGTTGTGAGTATCATCAGAAACGTGCGCGCGAATACGAAAAGGATGTTGGGGCAATTAATGTAACATTTCAACAAATTCAAAATAGCCTATCCGACTTAGAGTCCAGATATCATAAAGAATTAGAATCTCACGGTTTTAATCATCCTACTGCTTGGTTATGTAACGAGGTGAAACGTTTGGAACCTCGCAATGTAAACGGATTAAAATTTTGTGCTGGTTTTGATGAATTTGAGCCAGTTCTACACCAGTATTGGTCTCAACAAGATAATCTCCGGTCGGGAACACCGCGCTTGATGGAGATGCATAATAACTATTATTCTTTGAGTGTAGATCATCGCAGCAAGGCACTTAGTCAGTCTTTACTAGGTTTATTTTTTTTGTGTATGACTTTAACTGGAATGAGTTTATCCATTACTCCCTCCCGAAGAAAAGAAGACGAAGAAAACAAACCAGAAACTAAACTTAATACTGATTTGGAGAATAAACAATGAAAATATCCAAGAAAGTGGCTAATGTAATGTCTATCGGTGGGGTGGTTGGCATTTTGTCTAGCTGGGGTGCAGTAATGTATTTTGGTACTCAAATGAATCGGCCGCATCCAATTGAGCAAGCACTTACTGAACTTACAGAAACCTTTACTGCTTGTGCTTATAATCATGACGAGGCTTCCTGCCAAAAATGGAAACAGCAATATGCTGGTTTAGAAACAGAACTAGTCGGTTTAGAAAATGATTCCGCGTATCAACAATTTATAGAAGATCGGGATAGGAATAAGACTTATTTAAGAAGCAGCGTCACAGGCGTGCTTTTGATGATGGTTATCATGGCAGCTGGTAGGGTTATACATGGGCGTAGAGAAGATGAAGAACTAGACCAGTATGCGAGAAAACAAGTTCAAGCTATGAACGATAAAGCACAAAACTATATGGCGGTACCCAAACAATGAAAGCAGTTAAAGCAAGAGTCACCCGAGGATTAGTATTGGAAGCATTAGTGCCTACCTGTGATAACAGCGGTGCTAAATTGATAAAAATCTTTTCCGTGAAAGGACACAAGACCGTTAAAGGAAGAGTTCCTTCAGCTGGTGTAGGGGACTTTGTCATGGCTGCAGTTAAAAAAGGTAAATTAGAAATGCGTAAAACCGTAGTTATGGCCGTAATTGTTCGGCAGAAAAAAGAATACCGCCGGCCAGACGGAACCAGAATCAAATTTGAAGATAATGCTGCTGTCGTCTTAAAAGATGACAAAGGAAATCCAAAAGGAACAATCTTTAAAGGACCAATTGCTAAAGAAGTAGCGGAACGATGGCCTTTAATTGCAAAAGTAGCGGACATGGTTATTTAAAATGGTTAAAAGAAGTTTTTCAGTGAGCTGGAAGAGGAGCACTCAAGTGCGCAAACAACGTAAATACAAATATAATGCTCCTTTACACATTAAGCAGAAAATGGTTCACGTTCATTTATCCCCTGAATTGAGGGGAAAATATGGTCTACGTAATATTCAAATCAGAAAAAATGACACAGTAAGAGTATTACGGGGAAAATTCAAAAAGAAAGAAGGAAAAATTGAACACGTTGATTTGAAAAGAGAAAAAGTACAAATTACCGGGTTAGACAACATTAAGAAAGACGGCACTCGAGTTTTAGCCTCTTTTGTTCCATCCAATTTGATGATTTTAACTTTAGATTTAAGCGATAAAAAAAGAAAAATGAAATTAAAAACACATGAGGATCAGAAAGTAGAACCGAAAGCAACCAAAACGGGAGTTGAAGCTAAAAAATGAAGAATCACTTGAAAAGACCAGTATCCCCTAAAACGTGGATAATCAACAGGAAAGAAAATAAATTTACGATTAGGCCTAATCCTGGTGCCCATGCCTTGGCAAACGGATTACCTTTAGGTCTTATCTTGAGGGACAAACTGAAAATAGCTTCCACTACGGGAGAAATCAAAAAAATCTTAAACAACCAAGAAGTTTTAGTTGACGGCAAAAGAAGAAAAGATCATCGGTTGATTGTAGGTTTGTTTGATGTTATCTCCATTCCACTTATTTCCAAGAATTACCGGTTATTAGTTGATACTAAAGGAAGATTAGTGTTAATTGAAATCTCTGCAGAAGAAAGTAAAATCAAAATAAGTAAAGTAGTGGGAAAAACAGTTTTGCGGGGAGGAAAACTTCAATTTAATTTACACGATGGCAAGAATATCGTTACTGATAAAAAAGCCAAAGTTGGAGATAGTTTTATACTTAGTTTACCTAAATTAGAAATTAAAAAAATCCTGCCTTTTAAAGAAGGCGCACACGTCTTTTTAGTTAAAGGAAAACACGCTGGTGATACCGGGGTTTTAAAAACAGTTAAAGGCGTAGAAGCAACTTATTCAGCTAGAGATACTGACATCGATACGGCCAAAGAATACTTTTTTGTCGTCGGTGAAAGTAAAGCAGAAATACACTTAGGAAAAACCTTAGAGAAATAAACGGATAAGAAAAAATGACCAAAGAAAACAAAACTAATCCCATGCGGGAAATCAGAATAGAAAAGATTACCTTAAACGTGGGAATAGGCAAAAGTGAAGATATGTTAAAGAAAGCCTTGATTTTACTACAAAAGCTTTCTCCGGTCAAGCCCGTAAAAACAATCACTAAGAAAAGAATTCCTGGTTGGGGATTACGTCCTGGTTTAGCTATTGGCTGTAAAGCAACCATCCGAGAAAATTGTCCCGCATTATTAAAAAGATTATTAGCAGCAAAAGAAAACACCTTATTAACAAAAAATTTTGACAAAGAAGGTAATTTTTCATTTGGAATCCCGGAATATATTGATATCGAGGGATTAGAATATGATCCGGAATTAAAAATAATGGGTTTAGAAGCAGCAATTACTTTAGAACGGCCCGGTTTTAGAGTTAAAAAGAGAAAACTTAAACCAACCAAAGTCGGTCGGAAACATGAAATCAGCAAAGCAGAAGCAATCCTGTTTGTAAAAAGTTTAGGGGTTAATGTACAATAAGATTATGCTCAATAAATCAATACCAAATAAAAAACCAAATAAAGCCTTAAATTAAAAAATCAAATAAAAATTAAATAAAAAGACAAAACAAATCAAAAAATAAAGGAAGAAAAATGACTACTAGCGATTATCGAAAAGCATTTACACAACTGGACCACAAACCGATTAAGAAAGCAAAGTTCATCAAATTTAATCGCCCTAAAACCAGAACCTGTGGTACAGCACTTAGAAAATGTAAAAACTGTGGCCGGATGGGCGGACACATCAATAAATATGGTTTGCATTTATGCAGGCAATGTTTCCGGGAAATGGCTCCCGATTTAGGATTTAAGAAATTTAGTTAATGATAGCGAGGTTATGAAAAAATGTTGAATGATCCATTGGCGGCCGCATTAACAAAAATACTCAATGCGGAAAGAATCGGAAAGAAAGAAGTACTGATTAAGCCCGCCTCTAAAATAGTCAAAAAAATACTGGTACTTATGAATGAAAATAATTATATCGGTTCATTTGAAGAAACTAATGACGGAAAAAGCGGCATATTAAAAGTTAACTTATTGGGAAACTTGAATAAATGTGGCGTTATTAAGCCTAGGTTTTCTACCAAGAAGAATAATTTTGAAAAATGGGAAAAGCGTTATTTGCTGGCAAAGGATTTTGGATTAATCTTTGTTTCCACGCCGCAAGGAGTTTGCACCCACACCATGGCTAAAGAGAAAGGAACGGGAGGCAAATTGTTAGCTTATTGTTATTAGAGTTTATCATCAAAAACAATTAAAATAAAAATGAAAGAAGACCTAACTCGGGAAATTGAACTTAAGGAAAAAATTAGTGTAAGATTAGAAAATAATGTCCTTAAAGTAAAAGGCCCCAAAGGAGAACTAGAACGAGAGTTTACCTATCCGGGTGTTTTTTTAACTGTAGAAGGAAATAAAATTATTTTGAGAGCTCCCCAAGCAACTAAACGGGAGAAAAAAATCATTGGCGCTTTTGAATCCCATATTATCAACATGGTTAAAGGCGTAGAAGAACTTCATGAATATAGACTAAAAATATGCTCCGGGCATTTTCCTATGAGCGTTTCCGTTTCTGGAAGCGAATTTGTAATCAAAAACTTTATGGGAGAAGTTGTACCCAGAAAAGTTCATTTAGTTAAGAACGTGGATGTAAAAATAAACGGCAACATAATCACTATTTGCAGTTTAGACAAAGAAGCAGCCGGACAAGCTGCAGCGCAAATAGAAAGTTTATGTCGAGTAACTAACCGTGACCGAAGAATTTTCCAAGACGGTTGTTATATTACTCATAAAGCAGGGAAGGACTTATAAAAATTAAAAAATGGAAATCAAAGAATTATTAGCATTACGGCGTAAAGCAAAGAAAAAACAACCTTACTTTATAGTTAAGGAGTCTAACTTTGTAGATCGGATTAAAGTTCGCTGGAGACATCCGCGAGGAAGACACTCTAAAGTTAGGCAGATGCATGTAGGAAGACCAGCATTGCCCCGCCCAGGATTCGGATCTCCCAAAGCAGTTCGAGGATTACATCTCTCTGGATTAGAAATGATTATTGTTCATAATAGCGCTGAACTATTGGCTTTAAATGCTAAAACACAAGGGGCAGTTATCGCAAAAATCGGCCAGAAAAAAAGGATTGAATTACTTAAGCTTGCTCAAGAGAATAAAATTACTGTTTTAAATGTAAAAGATGTACCTAAAAAGGTAGAATCAATTGAAAAAGAGTTTGAAGAAAGAAAAGCTCTTCGAAGGAAAAAACTAGCCGAAGCCAGCAAGAAAGAAGAAGACAAAACGAAAAAAGCAGAAGAAAAGAAAAAGAAAGACGAAAAAGAGAAAAAAGAAAAAGAACAAGCCGAAGCTGCTGGTGAAACTGCAGAAGCTGAACTAGACGCAGCGAGTGAAGAGGAAAAACAAAAAGAAATAGTTGAAAAAACTATTACTAAACGAAGATAATCACAAAATTAACTTAAAAAATAAAATAAACATAATAAAACATAATAAAACAAAATCAAATCAAAAATGAGAAATAAAAAAAACCTTGCCGGAAAAGTAATGAAAGTGTCCCCGCATAAAGTAAAATTTGCACCAGGGGCGCTAGAAGATATTAAAAAAGCAATCACCCGTTCAGATATTCGCGGATTAATCGCCGTCCATAAAATTACTGAAGACAGAACCAACTTCCATTCCCGTGCAGGAGCACGTAAAATTGCTGCACAAAAGAAGAAAGGGCGAAAAGGCGGTTTAGGATCCAGAAAAGGTTCAAAAAACTCCATTGTTAATAAGAAAACAAAATGGATTAACCGAATCAGGGCTCAACGAGAGCTATTAAAAGAGTTACGTAACAAGAGTATTATCCCTACCCAAACTTATCAGATGCTGTGCTTGAAATGTAAAGGTGGTTATTTCAGAAACAGAAGGCACATCAAACTTTACTTGAAAGAACAAAATTTAGTTCAACTTAAAAAATAAATCAGGATTAAGATAAACAAAAAACAAAAACCAAAATAAAACAAAATAAAAAATAAAGACGAAATAAAAAACCAAATTAAAAAAATAAAAACACAAAAAACAAAAAAACAAAAATTAAAATTACAAAATGGCATCCTTAAAACCAAAAACCGTACCTTTCCATCGGGAAAGAAAGAGAAAAACTAACTATCTTAAACGATTGAAGTTACTTTTATCTAAAAAGAAAAGAATGGTTTTGCGGTTCAGTAATACTAAACTAAACGCACAGTTGGTTGAATTTGCACCTACTGGTGATAAAGTTTTAGTTGCAATGGATTCTTTTGTCCTAAAAAAATTGGGCTGGAAATTTTCCTGTAAAAACTTACCGGCAGCATATTTAGCTGGTTTAGCCTTCGGAAAAAAAGTTCTTAAAGAAGGACATCAAGAAGCTATTTTTGATACTGGCGCTAAAGCTCCTCTACATAAAGGAAAAGCTTATGCTTTTTTGAAAGGAGCACTGGATGCAGGATTAACCATTCCACATGGTGCCGATAAAGAAATTTTCCCTAGCGATGAAATCTTAACTGGAAAACATATTCAAGAAGACTTAGAAAATGTTAAAAAAGAAGGTTCAAGAAAAAGATTTACGCAATATTTAAAAAGCGACGGTGAGCATAAAAAAATAACCGACGCATTCGAACAAGTTAAAAAGAAAATTATAGGTAATTAAAAATAAAATGGATACCATACCAGAAGCAATCGAACCTTTAGGGCCAATTGAAAAGGAACTTGTAGGCGAAGCTGAAGATAAAAGATCCCAGCTTGAACGAGATTGGGTTCCTAAAACCGCTTTAGGAAAGAAAGTTAAAGATGGAACTATTACCGACATCGGAGATATCTTTGATGCTGGGGACACTATTCTTGAATCGGAAATTGTTGATGTTTTATTACCAGATTTAGAAGAAGACTTATTATTAATCGGACAAGCTCGAGGTAAATTTGGTGGCGGGCAAAGACGAATCTTTAAACAAACTCAGAAAAAAACTCAAGAAGGAAATAAACTTAAATTCACTACCTGTGCGGTAGTTGGAAATAAAAATGGTTACGTGGGCATAGGGTTAGGCAAGAGTAAGGAAACCGTTCCAGCTCGAGACAAATCCAAACGAAGCGCGCGCTTACATTTAATGAGAATACGTCGGGGCAGCGGTAGTTGGGAATCAGACTCTCGTGAACCGAATTCAATTCCTTTTGCAGTAGAAGGTAAATGCGGTTCAGTAATTGTAAAATTAAAACCTGCTCCTAGAGGAAAAGGCTTATGTATTGAGAGAGAATGTGCTAAAATACTTAGATTAGCCGGAATTAAAGATATTTGGAGTAAAACCGAAGGGCAGACCGGAACTAAAATAAATTTAGTCTTTGCCTTAATGGATGCTTTAAAGAAAGTTTCCGAAGTTAAAATTGCTCCCGGCGATATACAAAAATTGAATATTATCGAAGGAAAACTAAAAGAAACCAGAAAAGAAATTACTGAATAAATATAAGACAAGACAACTAAAATGGCTGAAAAAAACAAAAATAGTAAAACTGGAAATAGTAAAAACGGACAAGAATCAAAAGAAAAACTAGCCGTAGTTTTAGTTAGGGGTTTAGTAAAAGTACCTCGGCCGGTTAAAAATACTTTGTTTCTCATGAATTTAACTAGAAAAAACCATTGTGTTGTTTTAGAAAATAATTTGGTAAATCAAGGAATGCTAGCAAAAGTTAAAGATTATATTACCTGGGGAGAAATCAGCTCAGAAACTTTTACAGAATTGATCCAAAAGAGAGGACAACCTTTCTTACAAAGAGAAGGAGATTCGAAAAGTAAATATACTTATAATTGTTTAGTGGTAGAAGGTAAAAAATATAAAAAATATTTCCGCTTAAATCCGCCCAGAAAAGGGTTTGGCCGAAAAGGTATAAAAGTTTCATTTAATGCCAGCGGAGGATTAGGATACCGTGGCGAAAAAATGAATGATCTAATCATGAGGATGCTGTAAAGATGGTCGTTAAAAAGAGAAAAAAGGTAGGCCGGTACCGAGGTAAAGGCAGTGGTACGCATGGCGGTGGAGCTCGAAAGAAAAGAAGAGGAGCAGGAAGCCGGGGTGGCCGAGGTAGAGCAGGAAGCGGAAAACGAGCTGGACATAAAAAATATGGCATCGTCTTAGGCAGCCGAGGATTTACTTCTAAAAGCACTACTCCTGCAAGCAAAGCCTTAAATGTGGGAACTTTTACGGATAATTTTGTACATAAATGGATGGATGCCGGAAAAATAACCAAAGAAGGACAATTCTATTTAGTTGATCTCGCCAAATTAGGCTACACTAAATTATTAGGTACGGGAAATACTTCATTTAAATTAAAGATCAAAGTGTCTTCATGCAGTCCTCAAGCCGCAGAAAAGATTGAAGCTGCAGGCGGAGAAATTATTTTAGCAGCTAAAAAATCTTCTGAGGATTCTGTTGAAGATAAAACTAAGGTTAAAGAGTAAAAATGTCTTTATTGGATAAAATTATCTTTAATCTCCCTGAAGTAAAAGGGCCCAAACAAAAGAGGTTGCCTTTTAAGGAGAAATTAAAGTGGACTTTAATTGCTTTAGTTTTATTCTTTGTGATGGGTTTTGTTCCTTTGTTTGGCTTAGGAGAAAACGCTTTACAACAATTTGAATTTTTATCAATTATCTTGGGTGCTTCATTTGGAAGCATTATTTCTTTGGGAATTGGTCCTTTAGTTACCGCTTCCATCGTGCTGCAATTATTAGCAGGAACGGGGATTCTTAAATTGGATTTAACTTCGATTGAAGGCAGGCAGCGCTTCCAAGGTTTACAAAAAGTATTAGGAATTTTTTTTATTATCTTTGAATCTGCTATTTATGTTTTAATGGGGGGTTTAGCTCCTGCTGCAGAATTGGCAGGTACTTCATTATATACGCAACTAGAATTTTTGTTAATCTTCCAATTGATTTTGGGCGGTTTAGTAATCATGTTTATGGACCAATTAGTTACCAAATGGGGATTTGGTTCTGGGATCAGTTTATTTATCGTAGGAGGAGTAGCACAACAAGTTTTTATTAGGGCGTTTAACTTTTTACCTTCACCAACTAACCCCGATATTGCTGCTGGTGCAATACCTGCCTTTTTCCAATCTTTAACTGCGGGGGATGTAACTACAGCAACTTTACAGATGGCTGCAGTTATTTCCACCATCGTGGTCTTTGCTATTTGTGTCTATGCTCAATCCATGAAAGTAGAAATTCCCCTCTCTTTTGGTAAAGTAAGAGGGCAAGGAATCAGATGGCCTTTAAATTTCTTTTATACTTCTAACATTCCGGTTATTTTAGTTGCTGCTTTGATGGCTAATGTTAATCTATTTGCCAGTTTATTAGAAAAATGGGGATTTCCCATCTTAGGCAGATTTTCAGGAAATTCACCTATCAGCGGATTAGCTTACTGGTTAAGTTCGCCAGATTTAGTGCAAAATATTATCAAAGGCAGTTTTAATATATCTCAGTTAGGCCAAGCTTTGATTTATATTACTGTATTTATGGTGGGGTCAGTAATTTTTAGTATTTTCTGGATGCAGACGGCCAACATGGATGCGCGAAGCCAAGCTAAACAGATTCTTTCTTCAGGATTACAAATCTCTGGTTTTAGAAGTGATGAACGCGTTTTAGAAAAGATATTAAGCAGGTATATTTGGCCTTTAACTATTGTAGGCGGTGCTTCCGTGGGGTTATTAGCAGCCTTAGCGGATTTAACTGGCGCACTTTCCGGCGGAACAGGGATGTTATTATCGGTAATGATTGTGTATAAACTCTATGAAGATATTGCCAAGCACCACATGATGGATATGCATCCTGCTTTAAGGAAAATGATGGAGTAAAAAAAGTAAACTGTTTTAATTTAATAAATTCTTTAACAAATTTTAATCTGTTATTGGCAAAGCTTTCAGTTCATACTTGCCTGATCTGATAAAATAATCTGCTACATATGTGCCTAAACCACTAATGCGGTCATGCGTAAGCACAACGCTGTTAGGTTTTAAGTTACGGTGGCTGCCATCAACCGCATCCCATAAATATGATGTATATCCTAATTCGGTAAGCAAACCAGCCA
The DNA here is from genome assembly GCA_038046465.1 of Nanobdellota archaeon. Lineage (GTDB taxonomy): Archaea > Nanobdellota > Nanobdellia > Woesearchaeales > GW2011-AR9 > JBBSWB01. The sequence goes on along the minus strand of JBBSWB010000055.1, from coordinate 27,951 downwards.
GTTCTTTACGCTGCTGATAACTGCCATGGTATTTTCCATCTTTAGAACCAAAATAACCATTATCCCCGTAAGGAAAACGAAATAATTTTACAAAGGGGCGATTGGTTTCTTGGTATAACCTTTGGAGTATCTCTTCCGTTTTTAAGATCTGTTCTCTTGATTTAGCTAAAGGTATATTTGAAAAGAAAGGATGGGAATAAGAATGATTAGCTAACTGATGTCCTAATTCTAAAGCGGTTCGGGCCCGGGCATATTGCCAAGGATTTTCTAATAGTTTTCCAACCAGGAAGAAGGTAACTTTATGTTCGGTACCTAGGATTTTTAGAATATTATCCATGTCCTGGGTAGGTCCGTCATCTATGGTTAAATAAATAGGTATTTTTGGCACAGTTTCTTTTGGTTTAGGTTCTTCGGTTTCAGCAGCAAAAGCAGGACTACCTAATACTAAAGTACAGATACCGGTACCCATTCCTTTCAAAAATTCTCTACGTAACATATTGATATTAAAAAGAGCGCTACTTTAAAAGTTTTCGAATAAATTCTGTACTTTTCTGCACCATAACCTTTATAAATCATTTAATATCAATTAAGCTTTATGTCTTTTTTGGATCCAGTCTTGAATCCCGTACTTATGCCTATAATAGAATTAAGCCCTTTTTTGGCGATTGTTATTCTAGCTTTTGTTCTTTCCGTATTGATTACGTTGGTCTATAAATATTTCACCAATCAGGCGGAAATGAAAAAATTAAAGGATCAGCAGAAAGAATATCAAAATAAAATGAAAGAGCTGCGTTCCCAACCTGAAGAAATGATGAAGGTACAGAAAGAAGCTATGAAAGCTAATCTGGATTACATGAAGCACTCCTTTAAACCGACGCTGATTACGATGTTGCCTATTTTGTTAATCTTTGGGTGGATGACTGCCCATTTAACTTATGAGCCGCTTCTTCCCGGAGAAGCGTTTGGAATTACCGCTGAATTTAAAGAAGGAATAATTGGACCAGCAGAATTAATTGTTCCGGAAGGAGTAGAATTACAACCGCAAGCTGAACAGGAAATTAATGCTGGAAAAGCCACTTGGAATCTTAAAAGTCCGGCAGGAACTTTTTTTGTTACCCTCAAAAAAGGAGAGTTAGAACAAAATAAAAAAATTACCGTAACTGAAAAATTAAAATACGAAGAACCTATTTCTATTTATCAAGATTCAGAGATTGAAAAAATAACTGTTTACCATAATAAGCTAAGGCCGATGGGAAGAGAGTTTACCGTGCCGATAGTTAATTGGCAGCCCGGCTGGTTAGGTGTTTATATTATTTTTTCACTGATTTTCAGCTTAGGGTTGCGGAAAATCTTTAAACTACATTGAATATTTAACTGAAACTAAACGAGTTAATAAAATATAAAACATAATAAACCATTAACAAAATATAAAGTTAACAAAAATTTAGATATAATAACCAAATAACAAAAAATAGCCAAATAAAAAAGAAAATTGGGGGTTTTTAATGATGGAAGAAAATAAACCAAACATGGAAGAACGTAAAGAATTTAATCAGGACACTTTTAATAAAGTTCCCGCAAAAAGAAAAGCAATAAATTATTGGAAAGTAGGTACTTTAGGATTATCAATCTTATTATTTCTTTCCTTAGTCACTAACTTTAATCTTTATTCTAGCGGAGATTCTAAGGAAGAAGCTGCAGCTAAGGCTTTAGATTTTATTAATACTAATTTACTACAAGGGCAGACGGTAGCCGACTTAGAAGCAATAGAAGATCAAGGAGACGTTTATATGATGAAATTATCTGTTTCCGGTCAGGAAATTGACGGATACATCACCAAAGACGGAAAATTATTTTTCCCACAGGCAATTAGTTTAACCGAAGTTCCTGCATTAGATAGCGCAGTACCTCCTGCAGAGGTAGTTAAATCCGATAAACCCAAAGTAGAAGTATTTGTGATGAGCCACTGCCCTTACGGAACTCAGATTGAAAAAGGAATGTTACCAGTAGCTTATTTATTGGGCAGTAAAATGGACTTTTCCGTCAAGTTTGTATCTTACTCCATGCATGGAGAAACCGAAATTAAAGAGCAATTAAACCAGTACTGCATTGAGAAAGAACAGAAAACTAAATTTTTAGATTACTTAAAATGTTTCTTAGACGAAGGCGATGGAGCAGGATGCTTAGTTACTGCTAAAATAGACCAAAGTAAATTGGGTGCTTGTACTGCTAAAGCAGACCAGGAATTTTCTGTAATGGAAAATTTAGCTGATAAATCTACCTGGCTAAGTGGGCAATTCCCTCTATTTGACATCCATAAAGTTGAAAATGACAAATATGGTGTGCAAGGATCACCTACCTTGGTAATCAACGGAGTAATGGCTTCCGCAGGTCGAGATTCAGTAAGTCTACTGAACGCAATCTGTGACGCTTTTAATACGCCTCCAGAAGAATGTAAGATGAAATTGGAAGCAACCGTGCCCTCAGCTGGATTTGGCTGGGAAGCCAGCGGAAGTAATAATTTAGCTTCTTGTGGAAACTAAATTTTTATTTTTAATTTATTTTTTAAATTTTTAATCTTTTTTCTTTAACTTTTTTGTTCATATTTTAGATTTTTTATTACCCTTGCCGGTTTTATTTCCAGTTTTGCCCAAGGTCGCAAGCGTAGTAAAAATCTCTTTATCACTGGTAAGCCAAGCAGTAATTTCAGTTATCATTTTTTCTACAGGAGAGCCTTTCTTTTGACTCAAAACAACATAAGCAGTAATAGTGTCTTCATCTAACTCTTCCGTTAATTTTTTAAGACCAAGAGGATATTTTTCTACGATGGCTAAACCTTGGTCGCAGAATTTATCAGTTAAAGAAGGGATTACATTTTTCTTTTCATTTTTAATCAGGGCATAAATTTTTGGTGCTTGCTGGACGAATTCAGCAACAAACTCCTTCATCTCTTTTGGAAGTTCGGTTTTAACCTTTTTGATACCTTCTTTAATCTTCTTTTGAGCTTTTTTTTGTTCTTCTTCTGGTACAAAGGTTTCTATAAGCGGGTCACCAATTGCTTCAACAAATTTTCCCATAAATGAAGTCATTAATCCAGTCATGACCCCCATAACTGCCCCAGCTAAAATAAATTGATAATGAGCAAACAAACGCATAATCTTAAAATATTTTTCATCTGTAACCATTTTTATAAACCTCGTTTAATTATTGTTATAATTTAGTAATATGGGTTATAAGTACTTGCTTAGAATATTTAAATATTAGGGATACTCTTGCAGTAGTTAAATTAACCAAAAGGTTTTTAAAGAGCCCGTTTAATTTAGTTGTAAATCCCAAGAGGATATATCTAGAGGCGACTCGGATTAGAATTCTGAGCTCGCGAGGTTATAAAATGCCACGAGGAATGTATAGATCAGGACGATTCAGAAAAGTATTTGTAAAAGCGCCTGGCGGAAGGACTAAATTACAGTACCGTCAGCGAAAGCCATCTAAAGCTATTTGTGCTAATTGCCAGAAACCGTTAGCTGGAGTTCCCAGAAAATTACCGGGAAAATTAGTTGCTTTGCCTAAAACGGCCCGCAGGCCGGAACGAAAATATGGCGGCAAACTCTGTTCTGCTTGCACCCGAACTTTGTTAAAAAATAAAGTGAGGTTGTCACAATGAGCTTATTCGAAGTTGGAAGATTATGTGTAAAGATTGCTGGCCGCGATTCTGGCAGTAAATGTGTTGTAGTCGAAGAAATAAGCGCGGGTTACGTTTTAGTTGATGGCAATGTCCGCCGAAAGAAGGTTAATGTTAAACATTTAGAACCTTTAGCGGAAATGATTGACCTTAAAGCAAAAGCCAGCCACGAAACGGTTAAAGCCGCTTTTGAAAAATTAAATTTGCCGGTATGGGATAAAAAATCCAAAAAAGTTGCTGCTCGACCTAAGAAGCAGAAGAAGAAATCTGAGCAGCCGGTAAAAGGAAAAGAAAAGAAAGCAAAAGCTGAAACTCCAGAGGTTTCTAAAGAGTAATTTTAGAGGGAAATAATGTTAGAAGAAAAAGTTAAAGAAACTAAAAAACTGGGAGAAAATCTGCTTGTAGCAGAATTTACCAATGGGTGTGCAGTTGCTTATGAACGAACTAGCCAGAGTAGCCATCCAGTTGTTTATGGGGTTTTGCATCAAAGGAAACTATTGAGCTATGCTCTCCCTTGTGGTTGGTATATGGAAATTAACGATAATAATGTAAGAAGAGCATTGTGTGGCTCGGCAGATAAATTTACATCAGAAGTGCGCGAAAATCTTGTTACTTATCAACAACAACGGCAAACAAAATTTGGAGAACTTGAACACAATCTTGATGAGTTATATAAAAAAATAACTGCCCCCTTGGAGATTCAAGAAAATAAAGACCGCCCCTGGGGCGTATTGATTTCCAGTGCTGTAGTTACTCTAACTTATCCAATCTCAGTTCCTTGGGGTTTGGCTTATCTTGCGCATCAAAGAAGGGCAAATGTAAGAGAATTTCAAAAAGTTTACGGAGAAGGAAGGGTACCGCATAGCGAAGCAATGCCTGAATTGTTGCTCGTTGCCGCTCCATCACTATTTGCAAACGCACTCTCTGAAACAATTTTCTCTAATAAGCAAGGGGAAAGATTTTATAGGGTTAAAAACAAAAAGGCTTTAATTACTGGTAAGAACTCTTTTGCAGAAACTTCGAAAATTTTAGCTGCGGTTGAATTTAGCAGCTTGGATAAAGAATTTTGTACAAGAGCTAGTTGGTTCTTGGGTGTTGGACATCCCAAAGACGGAACGCCAGCAAGATCTCACGATTACCCCCATATTCTTTTTGCTGATGGAAAAGAATTGCATCAAGGAGGATTTGCTTTCGAAAGATCTCTAGATGGAAAATACGGAACGCATGAATGCTATGCAAAAGCACAATGGTTTTTACCAGTGAACTTAGATGCAAAACAGCAATTAAATTCTCTAATTGAGCAACAGCGTGATTTGATTCCGAAGGAATCACAATTTGAAGAGGAAATTCACCAAAACGTTGGAGAGCATCTTGCTTTTTTGAAGAGGATTGGTTTTGTAGGATTGTAAAATTTGTGGTTTCTGATGTGTTTTGAGCAGAAGCATGACTATAAAATACGATAAAGAAGGAGCTAGAGCAACACTCTTGGGGTCATTAGAAGAGCGAACTATAAAATACGCTCAGCAATTTGGAGAAGAAAAAGCAGACCAAGTTGCTCAAAAATTAAGAGTCGATTATCGCACTGCAGCTAAAGATCCGCTTTCAGTGTTGGATGAAGTCTGTGGTGAAGATCTGGAACAGAGAGCATTGGTGCCATCTACTTATCAAACTTTAGCAGATATTGTTGGAACGGTGGGCGCAGGAACTTTAAATGTTCTAAAAAAGTCAAAGATTTATTACCCTTTTGTAGGAGCTTTACGTGCTGAACACCAAGCAAAACTTGCTAAAAAATTGGGGGATAATCAAGATTATTATACTGGTGTAAATCTTATCTGTGAATCGATTGGAATAGCTCTAGCTACGGGTTATTCTTTGAATATGTTGGGTGCGCCATTAGTTGCATCAATACCACTCAGTCTATCGAGTGGCGTGATGTATATGTCAATTGGAGGGATAATAAGAGGAAGGATGGCAGAAGGTTCTCCTCATAAAGCTTGTGGCAGTTTATTTGCAATGCCTTTCTATGCAGCATATTGTGCAGCGTTAGCAATTAAAAAAAGCTACATTTCTGCCTGGGAGAAAAGAAAAGAGAAAAGAAGAATACTGCAATTGGAACCAGAAACTAAACCATTAAGAATCAAACCTGCACCAGAGAGCGTAGATGATTCGTTAATCGAAGCAGAGCAGGAAGCAGAAGAAAGTTTAGCTCCTGTAAAAAACTATTTTGGTAAATAAATCAATTTAAACAATTCTTCTACATTTAACTCAAACCCAACAACCGGAACAGCTAAACCCCAATTAGTAATCACTTGTGGATGCAGTTCGCCAATACTGCCGATTTTTTTCTCACCAACAATTATTTCTCCAACTCTTCCGGCAATAAAACTTACTTCCACACTTTCTTTAATTGAACTTTCCAATCCTAAAGCATTCATTAATGCATCTAAGATTTGTTTTATTTCCGTGAAATCAGTTTTTTCATGACATAACACAACTGCCAGATGTTCTGTTTCTCCGAATCCGGTTTCCGTAGTTTTATCCCGGCTAAATACCCGGCCTATTTCAAAGAAATTCTGTGGGTATTCATTATGCTGGTTGTCACTAAGATTTTTCATTAAGCAGGGCAACAGGGAATTTCTAAGATGGTTATAATCGCCTAAAGCATTATGCAGCGGAATAAGTTCTAAGTTCAACAGCATCTTTTGGTTCAACTCTTCTGCAGTAATCAAATGATAATTTTTAACTTCCCATAACCCAAAGCCAATAAGTACTTCTCTAAGTTTGTTAAGGAAGTTTTCTAAAGGATCTTCCTGTCCAATGGTCGCTACCTTAGGTATTTCTTCTATAAAATTTTCATAACCATAAGCAATAGCCATATCTTCCACTAAATCAGCCTGATGTAATATGTCCGTCCGATAGGCTGGAACTAAAATCTCTCCTTTTTCGTATCCATAGCCCATTTTTTCTAATAATTTTATACCTTCTTTCTCAGACAACTGTAAACCTAACCGAGCATTAATATAATGTAAATCTAGTTTCATCTTTTCTGGAGTTAAGTCCGGGCTAATTTTTTCTCCTTCGGGATACACTAAATTTACAGAATAAATTTTACCACCCATATCGGCTAAAGCAGCAACAATCATGTTGATCCCTTTGCTCAATACGTGGTAATCAAAACCAGAACATTCAATAAACACGCTGGTAGTTTCTTCAGTAATTCTTCCAGTAAGCTGGGAATTAATTATAGGAGGCATACTTAAGATAGCTCCTTTAGCATCGACGAAAACAGGAAACTTAGCCAAGCCTTCTAATAAATGCCCAAACTCTCGGCCAGTTTTGTGTCGGGATAAAATTTGTAGGCCAGTCATTTCTTCTGCTGATTCCAACGGGCGGAACTTTATTTTTTCCGGTGCATCAGCTTTGTAAGTAATGGGAAAAGAGATTTTCTCTAAGGGATAAACCCCAATAGCTACTTTTTTTCGATTTCGCCCATAAGTGATATGTAATTTTTCCTGAATTTGAATAATGTCTTTAATTTTTTCTTCATCAAAAGATAAATTTTTTACAATAGCACAGGCCGTATAGGGCCGAATACCTTTTACAGAAGAATCAATGATAATTTTTTCTCCGCTGGCCGTAACTTCATATTTACGTAATCCTGTTTTTACACCGATAAAACTGGAGAAAGCGCGGGCAAAACCTTGATCAGATAATAAATCGGGCCGATTAGGAAAAATTTCTACTTCTATTTCATCATCGTCAATTTTTTCTAAATTAGTGCCTAACATACTAATCCGTTCTTTTAATTCTTCAATCGGTAGTTTTTTACCGACTAATTTTTCCAATACAGTTTTGTTTAAAGTTATGGTGGGCATTTATTTCAACCACTTTTTAATTTCTTTAATTTGTTTTGCATCATTTTTATATAAGTCTCTTAGATCCGCAAAACTCCAATAGTCAGAGATAATTCGTTCCATACCCTGTCCCCAAGCTAATACTGGGCAGTCAAATCCTAATAAAGGTTTAACCACTTCCGGACGGAAGATCCCTGCTCCGCCTAACTCAATCCATTCTTTTTTAATCGGATGGAAGACGTACACTTCTAAGCTAGGTTCAGTGTAAGGAAAATGAGCTGGCTGCATCCGTACTTTTTCATAGCCCATTTTTTTGTAAAATTGAGTTAAATATCCTTTAAGGTGTTTTAGGTTTGCTTGTGGATCGACGACGATTCCTTCTACCTGATAAAATTCAAATAAATGTTTCCAATCTAAAGTTTCATTTCTAAATACTTTTCCCACTGCAAAAAATTTTGCGGGTAAATCTTCCTTTTTTAAATTCGCTAAGGTGTGTGCAGATAAAACGGTGGTGTGGGTTCGCAGCAATAGCTGTTCCGTTTCTTCTTTAGAAAATTTATATCTCCATCCTTTGCTGCCGGTATCTCCGCCCGTTTCATGGACTACTTTTATTTTCTCCCATAACGAAGGCAGTTTTGCTTTTCCCGCCAGATAAAAAGTATCCTGCATCTCTCTAGCAGGATGATCTTGGGGAACAAATAAAGCATCTAAATCCCAGAACGCTGATTGGAGATAATTACCTTGCATTTCTGTAAAGCCCATTTCTAAAAAAATCGTTTTGATATATTCAATCGCTTCATTAACAAAATGTTTTTTCCCCGGAAATTTTTCAGGCACATTAATCTCCACATCATAAGCGCGAAATTGCTGGTCCTTCCAACTTCCCGTTTTAAGCATTCCGGCAGTTAAGCGATTAATTACTTCTCCCCCCAAATCAGAAGAAGCTAATTCTGTTCCTAAGTCAGTGAGTTTAATAGTGGTAGTTTTAGACTCTTCTACGATTAAGAAATCTTTGCGTTTCTTTAATTCGTCAAAAGCAAATTTTTCCACGTCTTTAATGCTGTTTAAATCTACAGGAAACTCTTTCATCAAAAACTGCTCTTCAAAAGTAGGTTTTTCCAATACCTTTTTGCCCTGTTCAGTTATTTTTACCTCTAGGACTCCTTCGCTATTTTTTTGGGTTTCAATAGCTACTTTTCTTTTTAATAAACCCAGGCAGGCATTAACTTCCTCCCGGCTTAATTTTGATTTTTTAGTAATAATGTTCAATCCTTTGTATTCATCAGTAAGCACTTTTAAGAAAGCTTTTTCAGGCAGGCCTTCTTTTTTATACCGCCGGGCATTTTTGTCTAATAAGACTATTTTTTTCTTTTCCGTATTTATTTTAAGCACGGCTTTATTTTCCAGCCATTGCAGGGCACGCATGACTTCTATCTCTTGTAATGTTGATTTTTTAACTATTTCTTGAAGATTGTTCTCTTCGATTAAGAAAGGCAGCACTGCTCTTTCCAAGGGATGAAGTTTAGCAATTAAACCTTTTGCGTCCATAGCTGTTTAGAATGGCAATTTATTTATAAAATTATACCTCCAAGTGAACTAAACAAAGCGAAGAACAATAAAAACAAACAAATCATCAATTAAAATAGTGCACAAACAAACCATTAAAAATAAATAAGATAAAAAAATAATAAATTAAAAAAAATAATTAAAAATCTATTTCATATTCCAAATGGAATTGAACATTTGGTCCATGGCTGCAGTGAAATAAGGCGTTTTAACCCATACTCCTAAATCATAAGAGGGATGTACTTCGCCGTCATCAAGCATCATAAATACCAAATCTTTTCCATCGACGGTCATAAATCGGGAATTCATTTTGTTGTTATGCCTAATTTCAGCAACATCTTTTAGACTTTCAGCAATTTTTTTATTTTCTTTAGTGATAGGAGCAGAAATTCTTATTTTTACTCCTTTCTTATTAGCTTTTTCAAAAGAAGACCGTAATCCTTCCACTTTGCGCATGAAGCCTTTTTCAGTAGTCATGATATTTACATTTTTCTGTGCTTCTTTGATCAGTAAATCTAGGTGGTTGTACAGATTATTTCTTCCTCGCAGGCAACTACTGATATCGGTTGGATCAACTAAATTGATTCCATTGTTGTGCAAGGTTTCTAATTCCTGCAATAAATCTGAACCTCGGATAGAATCTAATCGTTTTATTTTGTCTTGAGCTACTACTTGCATATTCTTTTTAACTCGGTCTACTACTTCGCTAGGATGGATTGCAATATATTTAATGGGTTTTCCTAATTTCATAACTACAAAACCCTTTTTTTCTAATGATTCCAGAACATCATAACTTCTGGAACGGGGTACATCAGCAATATCGGACAATTCGCCCGCAGTAGAAACTCCTCTACTCAGTAAAGAAGCCCATAACTTAACTTCATACAAGTTTAAGTCAAAGTAACGCCTTAATTGGCTAAGTAATTCGTCTTTAATAATCATTTTTTCCAAACCCCCTCTTTTAACACATCTGTATATTTTTATTTTTTTAAATAATTTATTTGTTACTAGGTTATAAGTAAATTAAACTACTATTAAAAGGTTGTGGTTTTACAAAATATAGAAATTAATTTTCTGATTATAGATATTTTATATCTCTATTAATAAAATTATGGGTTCTTTAGCCAGCATTTCAAGTCCATTGCTTGTATCTAAGGATAGCGGCGATTCCGCCCAACCCATCTAATTTCTTACCGCTATCATTTTTTGATGAAAGAATATGAATTTCTCCTTTTAAGGCATCAACTTGCTTCATGTAGGTATCAATTTCCTGAAAATTTTCAGCCGCTCTTTTTTTCCGGATGAATTCGTCGGTAAGCAAGAGTTTTTGTACCGCTCCGGAATTAATTGCAGCGATTACTGCTTTCCAGCCATAAACCGCTTTTTCATTTTTGTTGATTTCAGTCAATAATTCTTCTACCAAGAGCTGTTCTTCCCGCGCTTTACTGTTTTTTAACAATTCACCCAATTCTGGACGCCGGAGAACTTCATCCAAAGAACTTTCACTGACATCGGAGGCAGTGGCCAAGACTATTTTCTTTTTTAATTCTGGGGATTTTATTTTTTTAAACAAATCTTCTTTATAAAAAGCCGGGGAAGCAAGAATAATACTTTCGGGTTGGTAACGGTCGTTATAACTTTCTAATGCTGCAATAATTTCCTGATGGAAATCCTTCTTAACATCTATCGTTCTTGATTTTTTAGGCACATCCCCTTGAAGTTTAATCAAAACTTCATAACCTTGGCGTTTGGTTAAAGCAAATAACACTTCTTCTCGATCAAAGAGGCAGAGGAGATAATTATACTTTTTTTCGCTGGCTTCCTGTAATTTTTGTTTCTGATATTCTAACCAATGTTTTTTTTCTAAAGTAAATTCGCTGCCTAGTTCTAAAGGGATAGCCTGATAGCTTTCCCGAGGGACATCTTCCGGACCTTCTTTGATTTTTCCATTAATTCGTAAGCTGGTTTCAGTTAATTCTACCGTTTCTGCTTCAATTTTTAGAGTATAAGTTTTTTTAGCTACTTTAGCGTTTTCTCCGGTTCCAATCTTAATCTTTCGAGTAGTTTTTCCCTGAACTAGATCTCCTGAATCAATTAAATGACTTAAATACCACAAGTCATCTAAGTCATTGACTCTTAGTTTTACTAGTCCTTTTCGAAAATCCTTGGTAATAATGTCCATAAACAAACTTAAGAACTGAAGGGTATAAAAAGGTTAGTAAAAAAAGAGGGAGTTATACCTGATTAGAAAAAGGTAGTAAAAAATTATTTTTTCTTTATTTCTCATACACTACTTTAAATTTAAGATTTCCTAACTGCAACTGATAGGATCCTTCAGTTAACTCAGTTTGCTTAAATTGATTCTCATCTAAAAAACTGCCATTTCTAGACTGTAAATCAGTTAAAGTTACTATATCACCAATATCCATTTTTAGGTGGGCTCTACTTATGCTGGTGTGACCTGAAGCGGCACAATTCGAAAAGTGAGTGATTTTGCTCGTTTTTGTAATTAGCTTTGGCGAGTAGTTAAGAAATATTCTTGTTTTAAGCTCCTCTCTACTGCATTTCTTGTAAGTCCAAAAATAGAACTAAGAAAAAAGTGAGTGATTTGAGAAATGTATCACTCATAAAACGGATAGTGCCCCTGAAGCTAAAATAGCTAAGCTATCTTTAACTTCGAGGGGAGTTTCTGATTTTGAAAGCATGGTTACCAAATTATTTCTAGTAACATAGTATTGCCCGGTTTTAGTAATAACTGCGTTAAATCCTTCCGGACCGATAATCGTCAATTTCATTTTTTTAATCTCCTCTAGTAATTATTAATTTTACCGGTTATTTATAAACATTATGGTTGTATTTACTTAGTCGTAGTCACTAGGAAAAAGTTTATAAATGAGCTAAAATTCTAAGCTTAAAATGAAAATTAAAATAATTTTTCCGGACTATACTGTGAAAATCGATATAACTTCATCTAAGTTTAACCAAAGATATCAAGGGAGAGAAGACCAAGTTTATACTATTTTTGCTAGGCATTTTGCTAGTGCGATGGGTTTTCTTTGCGCTTCGGAGAGATTACAACCAGAGCTTGAAAAAGAAGATAAACAATCCTTGGAGAGAAAACTAGATATTCTTCGATCTTTTAAACAGTCCTCAACTCCAACGTCCCCTACGCTAGAGACAATTGCTTACACAAAACCCAAAGACCCGTCAAAATTAAATTAAACCATTTAAAGATTTTTTAAAATTATTTTTTCAATCAAAATCCACGTGCAAACTCTTCGCCCACAATCTTTATATATAACTAAACATTCTTAAGCGGTATGAAAAGAGGTCAGGCCCCTACGGCAGCAGGTACAGCAATATTATTAGCTATAATTGCTTCGCTGATAATTATGTTTATTATTCTAATTCCTCCTCAAGACCGAGCTAAATTATTAGAAGATGATGATAACGGAGTGAGCAGTACAACTACTGAAATAGATACGGTCGTTTCAACCAAGAATTTATTAACAACTTCGCCAGGAAGAATTGATTATCTGGCACAAAAAGAAATTGAACATCCTCTGCCGGTAATTAATATCCGTACTAAAACCGAAGATAAAATTTTAGCTGAAAAAAATATTGCTTATGCTAAGCGAGGCGTATTTTCTGAAGAAGTTAGCACCTTTACTTTTGATATTCCTGATTTAGAACACACTGAAAGAGTCTTACTGGCCTTAAAAGTGGTTCAAAATTCTGGAGGTAAATTAGTCATAACTTTAAACGATGAAAAGATTTTTAATGCAGAAGTAAGCGTAGGAAGTACTGAAACGGTTGCGATTCCTCAAAATCTATTGCGAACAGAAAACGTTCTAATTTTTGCAGTTTCTTCACCAGGGTTAGCTTTCTGGGCTACTAATGATCTTTCCTTAGAAAAAATAAAAGTTATTGCTGAAGTTACTAGTATCGAAGCCCAATCTTCAAAAAATATTTTCCAAGTATCCGAAACAGAAAAGAAAAATATTGACAAAATTGCTCTTAAATTCCAACCAGAATGTAAAGTTGATGAAGTTGGGCCTTTAAGCGTGATCATTAATGGAAGAACTGTTTATTCTGCTATTCCTGAATGCAATCAAGAATTAGTTAAAGTTGAATTTTCTCCGGAAAGTGTTGCTCAAGGAGAAAATGAAATAATCTTCTTTACTGAAAAAGGGATGTATTTATTATCCCATGTGGTAATCAGGTCAGAATTAAGAGAAGTTATTTTTCCAACCTATTATTTTGAGTTGTCTTATGAAGAATACAATAAAATCCTTGATGAAAATTTGCGGCTCCGCTTAAAAATTGATTTTGTAGATGTGGTTGCCAGGAAGTTTGGTAGTATTAGTCTAAATGGGCACATGAATTCTTTTGACACTAAAGAATTAACTTACGCGGTAGACTTAAGCGAAGAAGTTGTTCCCGGAGCTAATGCCATCATGATTAAACCAAAACAAACTTTGGATGTGCGGGAATTAAAAGTTGATTTAATTAAGTAAATTTTAATTTTTTTCTTTGTAGGTAGCAAGTTTTTTATAGGTTAAAGTTTTCTATTCTAAATAGTGCAATAGTATATTCAAAAAAGAGGAGATAATGGTAGATAATAGTTCAAAGAGAAAAGGAACCACGGGAGGGCTTTCGCGTTCTGAATTTGTAAGAAGGAATACTGGAAATAAATTAAATTTACGCCAGTATACTCAACGGCCCATTTTTGTTCCAAGAATCAAATCTACTTCAGTTGTTAAACCAACTTCAATCGTCAGACCAAATCCTGCGGCTAGATCTACTTCTACTACTCCTGCTGCTAGATCAACTCCTTCCTCTTCAGGAAGAAACTGGCCTAGCCTTGGTGCTTTAGCTTCTCGTATCAAATCTGATTCAGCAAGGCCATCTTCGGGGGGAAGTCAGTCAAGCTTTTCTCTGCCAGCGAAAATGAGCGCTTATATTGCTTTAATTGTCTTAGCCGTTGCCGGTTTATTTATCAAAAATTATGTTGCGTATAGTCCTGCGTATTCTTTGCTAATCAGTATTGTTTTAGGATTAATCTTTTTTTTAGCGGTAGCTAATTCTCCAGAAAGGGGTTTGAAACGAACTTTAATTGCGGTAGCTTTTGCACTAGATTCAGCAGCACAATTAATTTTAGGTCTTATTCCTGAGTCTAAATTTAGAAATCTGATCATTTCGTTACATGTCTTTGTCTGGATTATTTTAGCGGTAATTCTGTTTATCTTAGGCGTATTAGATGCTTGGGGAGCAGGAGAAAAAATTGGCTGGCTAGGAACTGTAACTTTGGTAACCGTTATCGGTTTTATTTTATATTTAGTTTTTCCTTTAATCGCGCAAAGCCCTTTATTATACCAAGATCAAACTCATGCTGATTATTACACCATTGCAGCAGCGGAAGCAGAGAAGGTGGTTGGAGTAATGGGGGAGAAAAAAATTTTCTGGTCAGACTATTTTAGCTGTTTATTCGAACCAGTTTTGAAGCCCCAAGTAGTTAAAAAAGAAACCTTAGATGGGTGTTTAAAACGGAAAGAAAGAGAACGCCTATGTAAAGATGCAAAAGATATCCCTAAATGTATTACTGATCTGGAAACCGCCAGTGCGGGAGGAAACTTTGTCCAAGGAGCAGTAAGTACGATCATAAAAAAAGTAACTAAAGCAGAACTAAGAATTCCTGAAGGAGTTTTTCCAAAAAAAACTTTTCTTAAGCGTCAAAATTATCCTTTAGATTTAAGGATGGAGAATCAGCGGGAATTAGAAGGGATTACTGGTGAAGTAAGCTGTCTATTTGAAATGGGCAAGAAAGAAATTCTTGGCGAAGTTTCTATTGCCGGGGAAAATAGAAATAGTTTTGCAGTTGCTAAATTTTCTTCTCCGCAGGCCATCAGAATAAATTGCCAACCTTCTGCTGATTTAGAAATAGGCGTTTACAAAGTGAAATATCAAGTCATTTTAAGAAATTTGGTAACTCCTTCCTTTCAAAAAGTGGTTTTTGCCAGTAGTTTAACTGAAGAGCAAATTAAGCAAATTGAAGCAGATTATTTTAGGACTCAAGAAGACCGAGGTTCACAATCTCCAGCAGATTTAGCCTGGATGAATGTAGTGATAGGCAACCCCCATCCGGAACGGCGGGGAGAAGTTAGGCCAATTATTATTAGTGGAGAAGTATTTCCCTTCGTTTCTTCCTTTGAAAATAAAGGCCGAGGAAAAATCATTGCGGTAAATAGTTATGCTGCTGAAACTATTTTAGAAAAAGGATTTGTGATTAAGCAAGGCGAAGTGGATTGTTTACAGGGCGGAGGTGTCCCTATTTTTGCGCCCATCTCAGGTAAATACGTTTTCAAAAATTGTTATTTACAAGCCCCATTGGAAGAAATCATCAAATATAAATTAGCGACACTAAAATCTGAATTTAATTACGATTATTTATTGGAAGCAGAAGAAACTACTGTTATTGAAGAGGCAATTACCGAGGCAACCGTAGCATGAATCAACAGATAAGTATAACCAAGAGCATAATTAAAACTGGAATCTTAAGTGTCATGGTAATAATCTCTTTATTTATGTTTGGTTGTCAAGGAAATGTTCCTACCGACCAAAATTTTAGGACCGGTTTCTTAGATGTAGCTGTGAGTACTGAAGGAACTAATAAAATATATCAAGAGGATCAGTTTGATTTGATGGTATTGATTCATAACCAATTAGGCTATGATATTAAAAATGTGGCCGTTTCTTTAGTTGGTTTAGACGAAGCGTTTATAGAAGTTTATTCTCCCCAGAAAACCATAGATACTTTGGAAGGAAGGAGCAACCTGTTTGAAACAGGCGAAGAAGAAAGACTTTTGTTTGAAACTTACATTAAAAGTCTGCCTCCGGGGATTATTGGGGAAGTCAGAAATTTATATCGCGTCTTTGTTAAATATAATTCTGAAATAATCTTAACTGAAGATGTGTGTATCCGTCCCGGATTATATACGGGGGTTGATGACGGGGGCTGTAAAGCTGGTGAGAATGCCCAAAAAGACCCTCTGCAAGAAGGAAAAAATACTCTTAGTGGCCAAGGTGCACCAGTGGGCTTTTCAGAAGCAGAAGTTATTTCTAAAGTTGGTTCAGAAGTGGAATTGCGGTTGAAATTAGTAGATCAAGGCAGGGGAAACGACGGTAAAGTAGGCACGGTTACCTTAATAGAAGCAGCCTTGGGCGGAAAAAATCTAAATTGTGAATTTAGAAAAGCTGGGGGAGCCGGAAAACAGGTTATGTTTGATTCTTCGGAAACAGAAGTTTCTTTAGTCTGCAGAGGAGCATTAGGGCGGGAAAGTTCTTATTCTTATGTTACCCCTTTAACGATTAAATTGCAGTACGATTATGAATTTAGCATCCAAGAAGAATTGTTTATTTTAAATTAGATTGGTTATGCGGATTTTTTAAAATTAAATATAAGCGGGCCCGGAGGGATTTGAACCCCCGACCTCATGGTTACTTGCCCCCTTCATTGAAATGTTTTCAATGATAGCGAGGATAAGAGCCAAGCGCTCTACCGGCCTAAGCTACGAGCCCATTAAAGTATTTCTTTAAAAACAGATTTTCTTTTTAATTGTTTTCGTGAATAAAGTTTTTTAGTTAAAAGAGTTAATTAATCATTTCTAATCAACCCCCATTAATTCACAACTAATTTAAACAGCTTCTAGTTTAAGTGTGTTCATGAAAATTGCTATTTTGGGTGGGGGAAGTTGGGGTACCGCTTTAGCAATCCATTTAGCCAAAAATAATCATGAGATTAAAGTCTGGGAATTTTTTGCCGAGCAGGCTAATGAGATGCAAGAAAAGAGGTTCTGCCGTTTACTGCCTGAAGTTAAATTGCCCCACAATATTTTTGTCTCACCAAAAATGGAAGAAGTCCTTCCTAACTGTGAATTAGTATTAGTAGTAGTTCCTTCGGATAAAGTGGAAAAAACGGTTAATATAGCTAAACAACATCTCACTAACCAGCCTTTGATTATCTGTTCAAAAGGATTTGGAGAAAAGACCCAGTTATTAAGTGAACTGATTAATGTTCCAGGTAATGTTTATGGTTTATTTGGACCGACTCATGCTGAAGAAGTCTGCAAGGGCTTTTCCAGCGGCATCGTCTTAGCCGGCCGTTCTTCTGAGGAAAGGGACTTGATAAAACAAGCATTGGAATCACCTTCCTTAAAAGTAGATCTTAGTGAAGATTTAATTGGGGTGCAGGTTTGTTCGGCGTTAAAAAATATTTTAGCCGTTTTTGTCGGGGTATTAGACGGAAAAGGGCTAGGCGATAATTCTAAAGCGATGATTATGACCAAGGGATTAGAAGAAATTAAAGCGATCGGCAAGAAATTAGGTGCAAAAGAAGAAACCTTTTACGGATTAGCAGGGATGGGCGATTTGATTGTTACCTGTACCAGTAAACATTCTCGGAATAGATATGTCGGTGAACAAATCGGCAAAGGCAGGAAACTTCCAGAGGTATTAGCGGAAATGAATATGGTTGCAGAAGGAGTAACGGCAGTACAGAAAGCCATCGTATTCAAAGAAAAATTCGGATTAGAACTTCCGTTAATCCAAGGATTACATGATTTATTATTTACAGAAAAAGACTTAGACGCTGTTTTAAAAGACATTTAATAACTTTTTATTACTTAAAATAATTCTCTATTAATTCAACTATTAATCTGAATATCAATCTAAAAATAAAGCTTTATTTCTTAGTTTTTGCTTTTTCTATAGCTTGTTTTAATTGTTCTTCCTCAAATCCGACAATAATCTGCCCATTAATATCAATTACTGGCACACTAATTTGCCCCGATTTTTCGATAAGCTCGTCTCTAAAAGTTTTATTTTGGCTTTCGGCAATATCCCGGTCTTCAAAAGAAAGTTTTCTTTTTTTCAGCCAATCTTTAACGGTTTTACACCAAGGACAAGTTGGTATCGAATAAATGATAATTTGCATATAAATTTCCTCCACACACTGCTGCCGATTAAGAGATGTATCTGATTTTTTAAATGTTTTTGTTTATTTCTGAGATTATCATAAAATCACTTAAAACCTGCCCAGTTTAAGAAGTTTGAAAATTTACCTGGATTTTTCCCAAACATTTTTAAATAAGCCTTTAATTAAGCTTAAATTGGGTATCTAAAACTAATCATCCGGGCTGAATAAAAAAACATGGCAAAAAAAGAAACTCAAACTAGCAAAATAAAAATTAAAAAGAAACTTTGGTACAGGATATTAGCTCCTCAGATATTTGGTCAGAAAGAAATCGGGGAAACTTATCTTTCTTCACCAGAAGAAGCACTAGGAAGATCTATGAAAATTAACCTAAAAGATCTTACCGGCAATGTTAAAGATCAAAATATTTATATTGATTTTAAAGTCAGTAAAGTTGATGGAAGCGTATTAAAAGCATCCGTGAAAGGCTACCAATTAGCCGCAACTCATGTCAAGAAGTTGGTTCGAAAAAATACCGACCGCATGGACGATTACTTTGTCTTTAAATCTAAAGATGGAAAAGAAATAGTTCTTAAAAGCATTATTATAACTGCGCATAAGACGCAGCGCTCAGTTAGAAAACAGCTGAGAACGCAATTAAAAGCTTTCTTTGAGAAAGAGCTTAAAGAGAACGATTTTTTGACCTTTGTAAATGATTTAGTTACCCGCAAAGTACAAGCAGGAATCAGGAAACAGTTACATAAAGTCTACCCTCTTAAAGAAGCAACTGTACGGATGTTGTTCATAAAAGAACAAATTTCTGACAAAGAAAAAAATGAAATAAAAGCAGAAGAACCAGCTCCCAGAAAAGAAGAAATTAAAGAAACTAAAAAAGAACTAACTCTTCCTACTGAAGAAGAAGCTGAAGAAACTGAAGAAGTTGCTGAAGATCTTGCTTCTCCAGAAGAAGCCTGATTTTTATTTTTCTAATGAAATTTTTAACTTTTACCGACTTACACGAGGATAAAGTAGTCTTAAAAGAGTTAGTAAAACGTGCTGCTCAACCAGACATCGATTTTATCGTTTGCTGTGGAGATATTTCTACCTTTGGTCGGGGATTAACTCTGGTTTTTAAATCGTTTGAGGCCGTAAAGAAACCATTTTATGTTATCCCGGGCAATCACGAAGAGGGGGAAATTTTAACTAAAGCTTTAACCGGTTTCTCTAATTGTCATAACTTTGACCGCCAAGCTATTAAAATAGAAGGGTATGTGTTTTTAGGTTATGGTGGCGGTGGTTTTTCCGTGCAGGATGAAACCTTCAGAAAGCTTGCTCGACAGTGGTATGGGAAATACAAAGAGGAAAAAGTGATTTTAGTTACTCACGGACCCCCCTTTGGTACAGCTCTAGATTTAATGGGACAGAAGCATGTTGGCAATAAAGATTTCCGGCAGTTTATCGACCGAATCAAGCCAAAAATAGCCATTTCCGGGCATTTACACGAAGCAGTAGGGAAGATGGATACCCTCGGAAAAACCAAACTTATTAATCCTGGCTGGGAAGGAATGGTTGTAGAATTGAAGTGAATATTGTATTAAATTAATATTTTAAATTATTTAAGTTTGTACTTTTTACTGATTTCTGTAAATGCGTGAGACCTTTTATAGTTTTGGATATCTCTTTGCAGAAGCTTAACTACGTTTTGTTCTGGGGCTGGAAAATCAATGTTGTTTTTAACATGGTATCGTATGCTACTTATATCCCATGCCAACGAAGGCCCATGTAATTCCTGTTCTACGTCTGGAGAACGTGCATAACTGCCGACCCAAGTTCGCCCATGTTCAATCATGCCATAGATAGTATCTTCAATTAAAGGCCCATTAATTCTTTCCCAATCTTTAACTACGCCTAATTTTTCTAGAGTTACTTTTAACATTTGTAACCCAAAGGAAGTTGTCATGTTTTAATACTAGTTAGATTATGTTTATAAAAATTATTGTACTTAACATCTTATTTTAAACGCCAACTAAATTTTTAACCATAAGATTTATAAAGCCTTAACTACCTAAAAGTAGTAAAATGAATAAATATGCTTCTGTAATAGCAATGGGGTTAACCCTGGGTCAATTAGGTTGTGCTAGTTTACAAGACAAATCGGTTACTCCAGAACAATATCAGCCAATTCCCATAGTTGAGGTTGAACGAGATCAAACTTCGGTAACCGGAAGCCCGATTTCATTATCGTACGAGCAAGAAGAAGCTCCTCTTGGCATGATTGCTGATAAGCTGTATAATAAACTTCAAGTTATAAATGAGCAGCATCCACGCGAAATTATTCAAATTTCCTTTGCGGATCAAACTACTGGGGTTCAATTTACTGCCGGGATACATCCTTGTATGAAGCGAAAATGTTTGGATTTCTTCTTAGCTGAACCAGGTAAGGATAATTCTTTTCTGTTGGCTGTAGACGAATACCCTCTCGGTTCTTTAGATCGGGCGGTAGGTATTAACGGAGTTTTGCCCAAAGATGATTTGATTATACAAAGAGCTTACGAAAGATTATTGCGAACTAGTTATGAAAATTTTAAGAACATCGGTTGGGATAGATGGCATTTTAATGCAAACATTAAGGACAGTAATTTAAATGAAATATCTGGAGACGTGTTCAATTTTATTCGCTCTCGACCTTTACTTCCATAAACACTTTCTTAACGTCGATAGCTAATCCTTTCTCTTTAGTATTAATTTCTACTGCTGACATTAGTGCTTCTCCAAACGCAACTAATTCTCCTTTTAAGGTTAACAGAGCTACTAGCTCTCCTTTTCTAAAATTTTCTAATTTACTTATCCCGGGAATGCCCAAATCCCGGCCATTAGCTAAACTTGCAATAGTCGTATCTAAAATCCAGCATTTAGGAATAAATCGAAGAGCAGTTTCAATGGGTTGAATACAAGCCAATAAATATTTTGGATTGTGTTCTTCGGTATAAAAATAATAAGCATCTTGAAGATCGTTTAAAGTCGTTAAATGATCTGCTTCAGTAATAGGTCCGGCTTGCGTCCTTCTTAATTCAGCCATATGGGCGCCTACTCCTAAGGCTTGGCCTAAATCGTGGCAATTGGAAGAAACAAAACCGGTTTCTATAAGGAAATTATGGGTTTCTGAAACGGTAAGGTCGTAAACATATCCTTCACCAGGCAATGTGTCTATATGCTCAATTTTCTCTATAATAAACTCATCTAACGAAGGCAAGCTTACTATTTTTGATGCTTTATTATAAAATGCTCTAGTAATAGGAACATCGCTGTTGAGAATACGAGATAAATTTCCACCCATTGAATGTAGTTTCGATTTATGTACCCTAATCTCTTTTTTGTAATGTAAGCCTATGTAAAGATGATCGTTAGTATTGGCAGAGTAATCTAAATTAATTACCTCTTTGAATTTTTCAGCTTTTTTAGGATGTTTTGTTCCAATTTCGACTATAAACTTTTTCTCAGCGGGAATGTTACCAATAGTAACATCATACATCTTGTCTTTTTTTTTAATTAAAGACGAGAACTGTTCTCTCTTAAAAATTCTATTTTGAATTCCTACTTTTAATAACATTTTGTGTAAGTTTATTGCATCAGTGTGGCTAATAGTGTGAATGCATATTTTACTTTTATCATTAGAGGCGGTTTTCTTATGATATATTGAACCATCTCCATCAAAATATCCACATAAAAATGCTCTGATAAACTTTTTATTTAGATTAATAATTGGGGATAGTGACGATTCTTTCTGCGGACTTTTCACACCCAACGAAGCAGCTATGGTTGCTAAAAAACTATTAGAAGTGTCAAGCTGCCAAAGATCAGCCGTTACTTTTTTTTTAGAGATAGGAATCGAAGGGAATAGGTTTTTATATATTTTTACAAAACCGTCGATAAGAACCTCTTCATCATTATGGAATTTT
The DNA here is from genome assembly GCA_038046465.1 of Nanobdellota archaeon. Lineage (GTDB taxonomy): Archaea > Nanobdellota > Nanobdellia > Woesearchaeales > GW2011-AR9 > JBBSWB01. The sequence continues at coordinate 5,919 of JBBSWB010000055.1, read as the reverse complement.
ATTCTAGTATAACGCTCTGTTTTTTTCTCTTTAGTGTTATTTCCATCAGAAGCAATTAAACCTAGAAGATAAAAAAAATCTTCTTTAAATTCTTTCATTTCGATAATGTTTCCTTTTTGAGTTTTGAAAGTGTGGATTTTTTTCTTCACGTTTTCGTAAATTCCAGCCAACTTTAGGTGCCGAATGGTGATTGCATAATTTACTTTCGTTAAGAATGCCTTTCTATCTAATTTAAGTTCACGGTACATTGCTCTGATGCTTCCATATTTAGAGATAAACGCGCGCTTGCACTCTCTTTTGATCTCTTCTTGCGCTACCAAATAATTATCGTCTAAAAGGTCTGAAATTACATAATCTACCGAAGAGCCGGGAAAAAATAAGCTTTTAAGGAGGTAATCTCCTACCTGAAGTTTCTGTGCTTCTACCATTTCATATCCTTCTTTCTTAGAAGTTAGAAGTTCATGATCTGGAGTTATTGTAAAGCTTATTCCCGACGACATTGTTATTTTAATTAATTCTCTGGGAGAACTAATTTTCTGAGTTGCGGAAGGTTTTTTTTCAATCATCTTGCCCAGATGATATGAATATACATTTGGATGATTAGAAAAAAAATCAGCAGCACTCATAGACCCTTTTGCAGTTAGAATTGTGGTATCTGGATGCAAGCATAGCTTCCTAATATACGTTCCGGCCTGGCATTTTACGGTAAACAAAACATCCTGGCTTTTTATCTCTAATACTTTAAATTCATAAATTTCTCGAGTGCGCATTTGTCGTTTAACCGCGCTTCTAACTGGAGGAAGCTGCTGGATTTTACCCACAAATTTCTCGATAGCTTCCAGTAATGCTTTTTCTTCCACTTCTTTATGTAGATGCATTAAACAGACATATTCTTTAGGCGCAGTCAAAAAGAATTGGGTAATCCGGGTAGCTTTACCGAGAGCAACTGGTTGTACGCCGGTAACGGCAGGATCTAAGGTTCCGGAATGCCCGGCTTTATCAATCTTAAGAATTTTTTTAACGTAATCAGCTGTTTGATGAGAACTAGGGCCTTTAGGCTTGTCAATATTAACAATCCCATAATTAATTAATTCTTCCGGCGTTCTTTCTTCCGGTCGTTTGCCGAATTTACCTTCTGCTGGTTTTTTGATGAAAAGCTGCACGGGCTTTGTTGTTTGCATAACTCTTGTTTAGAAAAGGTTTATTATAAAGCTTATTGCTAATTTTTGTTCGAATTCTGGTTTAGGTCTTAACTTTTCTCTACTTTCCCCATAAGGTCTTGATAGAGTTCTTCTTCTTTTCGGCGGCGATATATTGTTTCACCCACCATCCACAACGAACTTGAAAAAAAAACCCCGCCAACTATAAGCGGAAAAAGTAAATTTGTCAAATCGGCTTGTTTTGCTTTAAATTGCCGATACTCATCGCTTGCTTCAAATAAATTATTTTGTTGTTGTAATGAATTATATTTCTCTTTTATTCTTTGGCAGTCTGCTTCATTTGCCGATGACGAAATACAACCGGAGTAATTATTTGATAATTTTTCCATCTCTTGATGCATTTCAACTACTTGGGGATGTTCTTTAACTAAAGAAATTGACTCGTACATAATAAGACCAACACTTCCTAATATGCCCACTAGCCCAGCTGCACACATTCCATCTGCAACTTTAGTAGAAATTTTCATTTTTAGAAATCTATTCGTCTTAATTTTTAGCTGCCTCTTTTGTTTCAGTCTTAACTTCAGCTTTCTCTTTCTTCTTGGATGCTTCTTTCTTCACGCCAAATAATTCTGCTTTAACTTCGCCTTTTTCGTCTTTAGTAACATTTATTTTAACGTGATGAGGAGGATTTCGAATACCATTCTTCCAGAGTTGTTCATTTAAATCCTTGCTTAACTTAACATTCTCTGATTTCATATGCTTAATCAGGAATTGCCGCAAAGCACTGACTGCTTTTTGGGTTTTTCTCCAGCGAGGAACTTTCATGAATTCTTTTCGTAAAGGAACATTATAGGTTCGTTCAATTTTAGCGGTTTCTTTTGTTTTAGCCATTTTATCAGTTCTTAAGCTTTAGTTTTAGTTCTTCTCCACGACCGTTTGATTGCGGTGTGTCGGGAAGGATGGACTCTTCGTCCTTTCCCATAAATTTTAAAGATAGTCCAGAAAGGCGCCCATTTAGTTTGGGAATTCTTTTTAATTAGGCGTTTCTTTTTTGCAGGATGTTTGAAGGTTGCCATGGTTTATTGTTTTTCTTCCTTATGTGCTTTTTTAGCTATCTGGACGGCAATTTTGTCCAAGAAAGAAACCCCTTGAGGAGTAAGTACTCTGCCTTTATGAACTCCTTTGGCAACTTGCTTGATTAATCCAGCTTTTTCCAATTGTTGTAATATTTTTCGAATGATTGAACCTGAAGCTTTATAGAAATGTTCTGGCTTATGTCCTCTGCCTTTAAGGCCGCCAAATTTAGTTCTTAACTTTTCCGTGCCTACCGGGCCTAATTTAGCGATGCTACGTAAAACAGCTGCAGAGCGATGATACCACCAATCGGGATCATCAGGTAAACGTTCTTTGTGGTGTCCAGTTTTTACGAATTTAGCCCATTCAGTCGGCTGAACGATTTTTTGCTTTTTTAATTCGTCAGCTGCTTTTAGGTTTAATTCCATCGGATTAACAGTAAGCACATTAGTCATGGTTGTTTCTGGATAACTGCTTATTTATAAAGTTTTCTAGAGAAATGGCTAATATTAAACCCAAAAGTCTTAGGAATTTGTTTAGTGCAGAGAAGAAAGGTTTAAATAGCTTTATTCTTTTTAGAAATCGTTAGGAATTATTTAAAATTAATTATATTAATTTAAGTTCAAAATGAGGTATACAAAATGAAAAAATTTTTTGGGTTATTTTTATTATTTTTAGTTCTAGGGCTATTAATGGCTAGTTCAGTGCTGGCGGTAAATCCTATTGACAGTTTGGGAGATACGCTTAGCGGTTTGATTAGCAAGATCGGCTCCTTAAGTTTTTTGGGCGATAGCGGAACTCAATTAATCGGATTTTTAAGAATATTATATGGGATCCTAGTATTTACATTAATGTACTTGGCTTTTCACGCTATTGGCGACAAAGTTCCTAAAAATATTGCTATTGCTATTTCAGTGATTTTAGCAATTATAGTCGCTATCTTTACTCCCGGAACAGTGTTGGTTGCTTTTGCTGGATCTTATTCCGTAGCGGCAGCAACGATCCTTTTTGGCGGATTATTTGGTGCAGCGATTTGGTTCGTAATCGGCACTAAAACGGAAACGGCGTTTGCTCTAGGAGTGAAAGTGGGTTTATTATTGTTGGCTACTTGGTTAGTGGCGCAATTTGATACATTAATGATAAACTCTAAGTTAGTAACTTTTGGGCCAGGTACGACTATGTTTGTAAATGCAGTAAATTTTATTAGCGATTGGGCTTATTTGGTCTTTTTCCTGTTACTAGTGTGGGTAATCGTGGCTTTTTTACTTTCTCGAAGAGGAGAAGGGGGCACAGGAAGTGGAGTTAGTGATGCCGCTAGCGGTTTAAAAGAAAAAATAAAAGAAAAAATGGAAAAGAAAAAAACGGGTAAAAAAGCTGAAGAAGCAGAAGAAGCAGAAATGTTAGAATTTGTCGATTTAAAGAGATTACAAAAAGATGTGAATAATGCCAAAACTCCTGCAGATTTAGATAAGTTACAATCAGATGAAAGAACCGCAGAAAGACATGAGAGTCGAGCTAACCGCAGGATCAATCAAGTTAAAAAGCAAATAAAAGACGCAGATCTTTCTGCTGCTGAGAAACAAGAAGCGGAAGAAATCCTGAATGAAATCGACATTTATAACAAAGAGTTACTAAAAGACTTAAACACTTTTAATAACCAATTAAAGAATAGCCGGTTAGCGTTTGGAGATAAACGACGCCGCTTATCAGAGATTTTAGATGAATTGATCGAAACCGATCGAGCTTTAGTAGCAGGGTTTGAGAAACTTAAGAAATTGTTAAAATAATTTTTTATTAATTTTATTTTTTTATGGTTTTTATCTTTTATTAATATTTTAATACTCTTGCGGATTTAATTATCATATGCATGCGATTATGTAAGTTACCAGTTTACGAATGAAATGGAGTTCTGGCGGTCCACGTAGCAGAGTTGAGAAAAAACGTCTTTAAGTGCAGAGCATAATTCAGTAAAAAAAGTAAAAGGGCAAAAACAAAATCTTACTCTTTAGTGTATGGTTGTAAATACCATCTAGCTATTGCTTTAGAAGGGTCAAAATGGTTCGTATCTGCTAAAAGCTGTGTCTTATCCTCGCCTTTTCTACGCAATATAACTGCTCGGTACTTTTGTGCAAAATGGATTTGTAAATTTACGAAAGTATCCATTTGCTGCATAGCGGGAAGTCTTTGTACTGAAGGAGTATCAACAATAAGAATTTTTTCTAATTTAGTTGGTTCTGTTAGCTGCCATAAACCAATCCAAGTTGTTCTATCCGGCATTGAAAATCCATAAAGTTCTTTTTGTTGCGGTTCAGCCATATATTTAGTTACAACTTTATAGTGGTATTTAAACCTTTCGTTTTTATTTTTACATTAATCTGTTTTTAGCCTTTTTCTCAATTTTGTATATCATTTATCTTTCCTTTTTCTTCTCTCAAAACCCAAAAATCTTATAAACAATAAAATTATTTCATCAACTAATGAAAAAGATGTGGATGAAGCTGTTAGTATTTAGCTTAATATTCAGTTTAGTCCTTCCTGCTGCGCTTGCTAGTATAGGAGATACTTTACTAAATGTCTGGCAAAAAATCCTTTCTATCGGTACTTTGAGTTTTATTGGGATTTCAGGAGTAGTTCCTCTAACCAGAATCCTGATTTGGATTTTTATCTTCACGGTTATTTTCGCAACCATTACCGCTTTAAAAGGAAAAGGGGCTCCTTTCAATCTCTTTAATCGAGGCCAGGCAGGAGTAATTGCTGCAGTAGTTGCCACCATTTCAGCTGTCTTTATGCCGGCACAAGTGTTATTAGCGACAGGAACAGGCTGGGCCACGGTTGTAGCCTTATTCCTAATCGGCGGGCCAATTGTAGGATTAGGTTATCTATTGCTTACTTTTCCAAGAGATAACAATGGTAAATCTATTCCCGATACTAAAGGAACGGTACTGCTTAAGTTGGTGTTATGTTTATTGGTGTTCTGGATTTTAAGTGCAATGAAAGTTGCAGCGGGGTTTAACTGATGGTGTATGAAACCGTGGTGATGATCGTAGGAGACTTTGTTGACTGGTCCTTAGGTATTGTAAGCATCATGATTTTGTGGTACATTGTCAAGTTTTTCTTAGTTGGTCCTGCTATTAGCGGGGGTAATAAAGAGGGAGATACAGAATGGGCTGAAAAAGGAGCAGGGATGCGTGACTGGTGGAAAAAGAAGAAATCTGACGACGAAGAAAAAGATAAAATTACCAAAGCTGCAGAGAAAAGAAGAAGATTATTAGAACCGGCTAAAGGATTTTTAATCCGGGTAGAACAAATTGCAGAAAGATTACGCGAAGAGGAATTTGCAACTAAATCGACTGCAGCAGTAACTAGTGCTAAAAATCAGGCCGATGCTCTGGAAAGAAATTTAAAAAGTGCCCAACGAGTTTTAAGAGTAGCCAGACTACATGAAAAAGGCGAAAGAAGAGAATATTTCCTTAAATTATATGATTATGCAGCAATAGCTTTAGAGCATAATACCAACGAAATAAAAAAGAAAATGCCTGCTCCGGCTAGCCGGAATTGGGACAGCGCAGTTTGTTCGATAAGACACCAAGCCCAGTTTATCCGCGGTTTATGTGGTGCGTTGATAGATTCAATTGACAAATATATTGACGAAGACAAAGTAGAATTGGCGGGATTGCCTGGA
>JBBSWB010000054.1:0-4326 GCA_038046465.1 Nanobdellota archaeon | reverse complement strand
AAGAAAAGTAGTTAAGAGAAAAGCTACTAAAAAGAAAGCAGTTAAAAAGAAATCTGTTAAAAGGAAGTCCAAGAATAGCAGAAAAGCTTCTGGTAAAGGGAAGCATTCTAAAGTTAAAAAATTGATTAAATTAGCTAAGTCTAGAGTTAAATCTAAGAAAGCTAAAAAAAGAAGATAATTTTTTAAAATAATTATTGTTTTGTTAATTCTTGTTGCTTTTGTTCCTTATCGACAAAGATAGAAGCAAGCCCAATAGCTAATCCGCTCGATGAACAAAACACTGTTGCAACTGGTACAGTATACTGGCCTTTCGTGATAAAATATAAAAAGGCATCTGTTACCACGCCAAGTGCTGCTCCCGCTGCTGTTCCAATCCCAAGATATTTCAATGCCTTTTGGGGCGCTATAGATTCAACTTCTGGGGTTTTTTGAGCTAACCTAGTAATAGCTTGAGTTACTCTACTTGGCTCATACCCCATACTTTCAAGTTCTCGTTCCAATACACTTCTAGACATTGTTTTTACACGTAACGCGGGCTCTGGATTAAGAACAGAATAATCTACATCTTCAGTATCATCAGCTAAAGCCATTACTTCTAATAAATCAAGACCAGAAAACTGATCTTCTTCTGTTTTATATTCCGGGTTTATCATAAAATTATCCTGGTTCTTTCTTATTTATAAACCTTTCGGTTAATTTACTACTCTGTAGTTAACATAAATAATCCAAGAACAAAAGGAGCCATCAATTTACTTTAAATCAAAATTAATTAAATCTCCGCTAATACCCATGCCCCGCGCATTTCCTTCTAGAACTAAAGCATTAGAGTCTTTATTAATTTTCATTAAGCCTTCAAGGTAATACACAATAACTTCTTCTTCCTCTAAAGCGTATTGTAATTTACTCCCGACGGTTAATTCCCCATTTCCTCTTCCTAACTCTAGGCTTTTTATTTGGGCTTCATTTAGTATAAGCGATTGGTAATTCAATCCAGAAATAGATATTTTGATCTCATTTGCTGAAGAGAACGCAATATCATTTACTTCGATCCGTTTAACCGTTCCTGCTAAGGACAATATGCCATCTTCTTGGAAATTAAGTTCCCCATTAAAACCAGTGATTAATAGGTTTATGTCTTGTAGATTATTTAACTCTAATTGATCATCATTGATAGTAATTGTAGCAGTAGGATCAGCAAAATTTAATTTTATGCTGCCAATATTAGCTTCTTTTTTTACGATAGGAATTTTATCAAAAGATAAAGCAAAAGCAATATTTTTTTTGCTTTTTTCTAACACCAACACTTCTTCCTCAACAATGCTTAAATCAGTTTCACCAAATACTTCTTCTTGTGGAATCAGATTAAGCGGTTCAGAAGTATTCTTAATGCTCCGGATAATTGCACTAGTGATGCTGGAATTTTCGCTATTATTGTTTAAGTATAACAGAAGGAATACTCCTCCTACAACTAAAGTAATCATAAAAATGTAAAATCGAGTATGATGCTTAGAATGTTCTGGTTGCTGATTGGACATGTTTTTCTTCACCTTTTTTTAATGTAAATTTATATTGAACTCTTTTTTTTTACGTAAAATGAATTAATACAGCTGTTTTAATAAACTTTTTGGTTGTTGAGTAAAGATTAAAGCGCATACTCTTGGCATATCAGTAAATACACAAAACTCTAATTCTTGTTAGCTTTATCTATGCGTTTATTTTTCTCAATCAATTCTTCTAGAAAATCCATTACTCGGAGAGGATGGTCAATCTCTTTGATTTCAAAAGGATTGCTTCCTCCCTGGACATAAATAGTTCCGTAATTTAATACCCTTTGAATGCGGTTTTGTTTAATATTGATATCTGGAACGAAGCCTAAAGGGTGAAAATAAATATTTTTTTTGCTTTGTTTGATGATGCCATTAACAATAATTGCTTTTTGAGGCATAATCCTATATTGAATCAGCATCCGAGAAAATTCGGCATAAACAAAAGAAAACAACGCCAACCCCAACACAAAATACTGGAATCCGGCCCATAGTTCAATTCCTTTTAAAGAAAAGACGGCCAGTAGAAGTAATAGAAGTACCCCGCACGTGTATTCCACCAAAAAAGCTTTTCTGCTTCTTCTTAAAGTAGTTAAGCAGATGTTCTGATCGGGATATTCGCCGATTTCCGACAGAATTGGGAGGTTTTGTACCATTATGCTAATCTAAATAAAAAAACTTTATATATTTTGTGGGTTTTAACTGATTATACCGATTTTGTATGCGTTGATAGGGTCATAATCAAAAAGAGGTTATAAAAAACAATATGCCTGAATTGCCCGAAGTTGAAACGATTGTTCAGCAGCTAAATAAAAAAGTATTACATAAAAAGATTGTCAAAGTAGAAATATTAGATCATTCTTTTGTGGACAGTAAAGTTAAGAACCTTGTTAATAATCCCATCAAAAAGATTTGGCGGAGAGCAAAATATATCTTTTTTGAAATAGGAAACAGTTTTTTATTGGTTCATTTAGGGATGACGGGACATTTTCATTATGTCTCTAAAAGCAAAGAAGCGGAATTAAAATCCTGTGAAAAATTTATTATGTTCAAATTTCATCTTAATGATGGTTCTGTATTAACCCATAACTCAGTCCGAAAGTTTGGCCAGATTAAAGTTCTTGATGAAAAAAAGCTACAGCAAAAATTAGATTCATTAGGCATAGAGCCGTTAAGCAAAGAATTTACGTTAGAACTATTTACAGAGATGCTGGCTAGGAAGAAGAAATCTACTTTGAAAACTTTATTGATGGATCAAAATTTTATTGCTGGGCTAGGCAACATTTATGCTCAGGAAGCAATGCATCATGCGAGTATTGGTCCGTTAAGAAAAGCCGGCGATTTATCCGGTGCTGAAATTAAGAAGTTGTATTCCAGTATTCAAAAAATATTAGAATCGGCAATCGAACATCACGGAACTACTGTAGAAAGTTATGTGCATATCGAAGGTTCGGGCGGGTATCAGAAATATTTAACTGTTTATGGAAAGAAGCAATGTCCTAAAGGACATCCGGTTAAGAAAATATTTTTAGGTGGGCGGGGAACATATTATTGTACGAAGTGCCAGAAATGAATGCTGGCTGGAAATAAAAGAAAAAGGGGCAAATAGGAAAGAGGCGTAAGATGTTAAAAGAATTTTTAAAAAAATTAAAGTTTAGTAAATCCAAGCAAACTTATTCTAATCGCTTTGTTAAATTTTATCATCTTAATCAAAAAAGGCTGAGCAAGGAACGCCGGTCTACTTATCAGCAGAAAAAGAAACAAGGGATTTGCGCTCGGTGCAGTAAAGAAGCAGTTGCCGGAATTGTTTTCTGCGACTATCACCGGCAGAAACAGCAAGGGTATAATAAGAAGGCGAGAAGTTGATTTTTTAAGATAACAAAGCAGAAAAAGAAATAACTTAAGATAAAATTCAAACATTAGTTTTATAATCTTTAAAACATTTATTGCTTCTATGAAATTGACCTTGAAAAGACTAGAGACGGCAATTCGAAATTCTTGGAATAGGGATACCTGTTATTATAAATCTATTTGGGATAATAAACAGCAAACGGAATCGGCTGGACATTGCAGGGTAGTTGCAGTAATTGTAAATGATTACTTTGGTGGAGAAATACTTTTTTCGCAAGTAATTGGCAATCCTAAATATACACACTATTGGAATAAATTACCTAATGGAACAAAAGTTGATTTTACTAAAGATCAATTTCCCAAGAATTTAAAATTTACGCTGCCAAAAATTATTTCCAGAAAACAAGCGCTTAATAATACCCGAATTAAAAAGACTTACCCCATTTTAAAAAAGAGAGTGATGAAATTTATTATTAAGAATTATTAATCAATTTATATTAACGTCCCTTACTTTTCCGAAATCGAATACTTCGCCTTTGCTGGTAATAAACACAGAAAAGTTTTGAATATCCCTCAGAAAAGGACTTAATGATTTCTCTTTAAGGACGTCTGTTCCTTCCAGCAAAGGATTGAAACTAGGCATGACCAATAATTCTTTTCCGCACCAGTTACCTTTCAAAAAACATTTGTATTTTTCCCGCTTACTGCCTTCCCGGACGGTAATGGCTGGATGCTCGTGTCCGATAATTATCCGCGGGGCATCCGTTTCAACCAGCTCGTCGCCATGAGCAATCAGCAGATCTCCGCAGCGGGGGTTATGGACAAGATAATCTTTAACTATTTTTATTCCTCTTTTTTCTGCAATGGGCGCAATAATCGGATCATGATTTCCTTTAATAATGATAATCTTAAGGTTGTTTTTCTGGTTAAG
>JBBSWB010000053.1:0-22176 GCA_038046465.1 Nanobdellota archaeon | reverse complement strand
AAAGCTAATTACAAAAACGAGCAAAATCACTCACTTTTCGAATTGTGCCCTTTTTCAGAAACTTTTATAAATAAGCTCTCTTCTTTTAGCAAAATGGGAAAATTAAGGAAAAACGCAGCATATCAGAATCTAGAGCGCCCTTATACTAGGATCAGTAAGTTTACTAAACTGAACTATGTCCGAGGTGGATTCCCCCATATGAAGATAATCAAGTTTGATATGGGTACTGTAAATAAAACCTATGACGCCGTGGTTAAATTAAATGTATGCAGAAGTATGAACCTTCGCCATAATTCTTTAGAATCTGCGCGATTAATTTCTAACCGATACTTAGAAAAAACCTTGGGAAAAAATTTCCATTTAAGACTTAAAGTTTATCCTTTCCACGTTCTTAGAGAAAACCCTTTAGCTTCAGGAGCAGGAGCAGACCGTATGAGCACAGGTATGAAAATGTCCTATGGTAAATCTATTAGTTGTGCTGCTCGAATGAAAGAAGGACAAACTGTTTTAGAATTACGAGTGGATAAAGCAAATGTTAAAATAGGAAAAGTAGCATTATCCCTTTCTGCTAAAAAGCTGCCTTGTTCTTGCAAAGTAGTCGTGCAATAATAATTAAGAACAATCTTATAATAATAATAATAATAATATCAGTTTATTTTATCTTTCTTTCCTTTCAAAAAGAGCAGCAATTATTTTCTTTAACTCTTTTTGCAGCTTTATTTTTTCAATTGAATTGGTGCCTAAAGGCATAGGGGGAATTTCATCCAGAATTTTTACTTTTTTAAATTCTAGTTGATCCAGCTGATCAATCTCTTTTTCGACCTTTGCCAAATCTTGATCTAATTTATTTTTGTCCTGCGGAACTTCCATAATTACAGGCTTGTCCGAACTTTGCAGGAAATAATTTTCTTCATTTGCTGCTTGGCTTAATTTTATTTTGTCTGGATTCGGCAAACTAACCAATTTATTCTTTTTTATCAATTCTTTTTTTTCTTTTCGGAGATTTTTTAATTCCAGATTAACTTGATCTAAATTTTCATGTAAAGGTTTTCTTTTGTTTAAAGTAGCAAGGGGAATATTTTCTTCAGGCAATTCTAACTGCTGTTTTTTTCTTTTTTCTTTTTTTAACAGAGAAAAAGCTAAAAATAAAGCCACTAATAAAAAAGCAAAGACCATAAAACCAACCATATAATTAGTGTTCTGAAGAATTTTAGTGGAAATTGCTGCACCCGTAGGCGAATAAGTAAGTCCAGGAAATTTATTAGAAGAGCCAATCAACAAGAAAAAGATCAATACGATAAAAAAATAAAGAAAAGTTTTCTCGCTATTTAAATTACGCCCATAATTTTCAGCTGAAATATTTTTTTTATTGAAATTCATTTGATATTTTTCATTCAGCAGTTTCTTTTTCTTTAGCAATCAAATCTTTTTCTCTGGCTAATTCTTCAGCCAGTTCTTTTTCCCTAACTAAATATTTTTCTCTGGCCAGCGCTAAGATTCCTCTTTTTAATTCTTCTAAAGAGTAATACTTATATTTAAAACTTGGCGGAGGTCTACTTTCTGATAAATCTTGTTTACTTAAATAAACAAATATTTTTTTCTGATTTATTTTCTGCAATTTCTGTAATCTCTGCAGCAGCTCTTCCTGTTTTTTAACGGAGTAACCACAATAGGCACTCAAATCAAAAACATAAATAATTACTTCAGCCAGCTCGGTCATTACCAGTTCAGCCTGCATTTCAATATCATTCATCTCTTTTCGATCTAAAGTTCCGGGAACGTCAATTACCTGTACTTTAAGCTTGTCTGCAATCAAGTAACCGGTATTAATACTTTTAGTTGTAAAAGCATACGCAGCAACTTTTGCTTTAGTGGCCGTAAGCTTATTTAACAGTGTAGTCTTGCCTACATTGGGAAAACCATAAATACAGACCGTAAACATTTCTTTGATATCTGGAAAAGAACGCATGATTTTCCTGCTTTCTTCCAAATAAGTTAAATTAGAACTGATTTGTTTTAATACTGAAGAAACCCGCCCATAAAATTGTCTGGACACGTCGCCTATACTTTTCCGGTCTTTAGTCAAATTGATCTTACTTACAAACTCTTTCTGGAAAAAACGTATTTTTTTATTTGCCCAATTTAGTGCTGCCAGCGATTTTCTCAGTTGACTTGGCTCTAAAGTTAACTCCATCAATCTTAAATAAAACTTAGGTAGGTGTTCTATGTCAGGAAAAGTTTGAATAATTTTTTCCATACGGGTTACGAGTACGTCTTTGATTATATCTAACTTCAGCGATTCTTTTTTCCTGATTATTTGCAGCCAATTACCTTTCAGGTCTTTTAATTTCCCTTGCTCTCTGGCTTTTTTAAAAGCATGATCTAATAAAGCTTTACTAGAATCTACCGGCGGAATTTTTTCAAAGTTCATATATAAAGAAAAAGAGAGCGGTTTTATTAATGTTTCTTAACAATGTACTTATTTAGTTAAGTGAGTGAGCAGTGCCAATGGAGGCGCACGGCATCCAAAAATTGAGTATAAACTCAGATGCCGTAATCGCGCCGTGCCCTGCTCACCAAGAACGCAACTAAATAAGTACTAACAATTGGCTCTGTAGAATAAATCACTTTGACTTAAGTATTGGGGTGTTTGTGGCCAATACCTTTTCTTTCTTTAAGAGTTATAATCTGTTTTTTTCTTTCTTCTATAATATCTATCTTATTGATTCTTATTTTAGTGATTAAATTGGCTGTGTGTTCTCCGCCTAAGAAATGGGGAAGGATAACATAATTTGCCCCGTTATCATATAGTTTTAAAGCATCATCAATATTGTTGGCAGTCAGAAAGACCTGGGCGTGCTTATTTACGGCTCGGGTTTTCTTAAGCAGGAATAGATTATCTTTTAATTCAGGAACAGTAGAAATAAGCATTTCAATATGTTTTAAATTCATCCGATGGATAATCTCTTCATCGGCAACTTCACCGTAAATACAATGAAATCCTTCTTCAACCATATCATGGATTACTGCAGGGTTATAATCTACAATAAGCACCTTTGTTTTTAATTTTTTTAGATTTTTTAAAATACTATAGCCGATCCGATTATACCCGCATAGGACTATTTTTGGCGGTGTTTTGGTTGGAAGATATTCCAATCGTTCTGTGGTAAATCCATCAAAAATATGCAGTGTGGGCTGTAATATTTTATAGAACCAGTTGCTGTACTGGATAAAATAAGAAGTAATGGTAATGGAAATTAACATAACTAAAACCACCAAAGAAAAGATTTCCTGGGAAATATGTCCTAAAATCAGGCCTTGAGCAGCAATAATCAAAGAGAATTCCCCCATTTGTGCTAAAGATCCGGCAGTAAGGAAAGAAGGTTTTTTGGTGTATTTAAACAAGGAACAAACGACCATAATAATCAATGGTTTTAGCAGGACAATAAAAATAACTAAAACAATTAAAGGGACCCACATCTGTTTAAATACAGTTAGGGACAAGCCCATCCCTAAAGAAACAAAGAAAATCAATGCAAAAAAGTCGCGCAGAGATTTTACTTTTCCGGCAATTTCCAAGTTATATTCTAAATTACCTAAAGTAACTCCGGCAATAAATGCTCCGATGGCCATGGAAAATCCGATATACTGAAAAGCTAAGGAAAATAAAAAACAAACTGCTAAAGAAGAGATCAACAATAATTCTTGGGTTCTGGCAGCAACTTTGAAAATGATTGGAAATAAATATTTACTACACAAGTAAGCAACTGCAAAGAGAATCGCAAATTTGGCTAAAGCAATCCCCAGCATTGCTAATGAGAAACTATTTATGGAAGAAAGGAGGGAGATGGCAAAAATAGCCACCACGTCTTCCAACAATAATATCCCTACAATAATTCTTCCATGTAAAGTATTCAATTCCTGCTTATCGGAAAGCAGTTTCATGACCACCATGGTCGATGAAAACATCACCATTAAACCAAAATAAGCCGCTTCTACACTTAAAAATCCCAGCAGGAGAGAAATTACATAACCGAGGCAGAACATTAAGATGATGATAATTCCTGCGCCTAAAGTAGAAACCAGAGCAACACTTTTTAATTTTTTGATATCAATTTCAATACCGACAATGAATAGCAGGAAAGCAATACCGATGCTGGACATGGATTCAATAATGCTGGTATCCGTAACTAAACCCAGTACCGGAGTAATAAAAATTCCCACTAAAACATACGCCAGAATTTGCGGCTGTTTAATCAACCGTAAAATAAAAGCCGCAACAGCAGCAATAATAACTACTATTCCAACTTGTACAAAAATATCCAGATTAACACCTATTACCATCTATGTATAAACTAGTAAAGAAAGCTCTTTTATAAACATTTTTATTTGGTTGAGTCAATAGGAAACAAAAATATATAAAGAATAAAAAAAATCTTATTATTATCTATTACTGGTATATTGCTATTATGATTATTTAAAAAAAAGAGATTAAGATGAAAACAGTTAAAAAAGGGGTAAAGAAAAGAGTAATTAGAAAACCCTTGCTGTTTTTTATTATAACTATTATTTCATTAGTTGCTTTATCTTCATTATGGATTTTTTCTGACTACGGATTTGTGGGAAAAGCGGTTAAGATGGAATTAATCAAGTCGAGCACGCCCCAATGTTCTGATGGCCTTGATAATGATCATGATGGTTTTGTTGATTGGGGTTTTACTAATACTAATGATCCGTCTTGTTCTAGCCCGTTTGGTAATTCTGAATCTATCCAATTTCATGCCAATATCGGTTGGAATGATTTTCCTAATTTTAATTTAAATTCTAAGTTAACTGCAGTTTATCAGGGGATTCAATTAAATGGTTGTTACCCATACTGTAAGTCTTGCCCATGTGTGGAAAACGTGGGAACAGCTCCTTTGCGAAAAGGGTTCACGCACATCGGGGCCTTTGAAGGCTTGGAGCAAAAACAGTTGGAATCTCTCCCCCCTAAAAACCGGGCGATAGGATCCAGTCCGTTTGGCGGCAATGCCGGCTTGTGTGATGAACCTGACGGTGCTGTAAACCAACCATTTAATAAATATTCAATCCCTTGGAATAATAGTTTAACTGCTTTCACAAAATGTATGGACAAAGAATTGGCATACTTTGCTAAATTATTTTCTGATTCAAAAAATGCCATCCCTCAGGCAGATATATTAATTTCTGATATTGAAAGGAATCTAGGCGTTCAAACAAATCAACAAATTTTAAACCTAAGGAAAAATTCCGAAGCAGCTAAATATATTCCGGACGCATTTAAACAGCTGTCTGACCAAGAATTTTTAACACAATACAAGCATGATATGGCCTGGTTTTATAATTTTTTGAACGAATATTCAAAATTAAAAGGGTTTACTGGGAAAATAGGTTCTTATGGGGATGTGCCTTTAGATCAATACCTCGGATACAATGGCTGGCTGTGGTCTGAACCATATACGTTTAATCAATGGACTTCAAATGAAATATTTACCAAAACCTGTTCCCATGACGATTGGAAAGAAAGTTGTGCCACTTACGTTACTTTTAATTTCGGAGAGTACATGAACAAACCCCAAAGTGATTTCTATAGTTTGGGGCCTTTAGTAAAAAACACTTTAGATGTTCTGGCTCCTAGCGGATATTATGCATATGGTTATGGTAAAAACTATAATGCTAAAGCTTGGGAAACTGCCGGAAGCGGTCTTATCTATGAATTATTTTCTATCGATGCAAATAAAGCGTTTTCGCAAGAGAAGCCAATTATGATTCATCAATGGATGAGGTCTCATGCACCTGGAATTAGTGGCTTATCTGGCTTAGATCCCTGGTTGGCTCATGCTTCAGCTATTTTCCCTTATTTTACTAAAAATGTAGGGCAGTATGTTTGGGACTCTCTTGGTTTTGATGTAATCAATGTTAACAGCCCAGATTATGTCCATACTGAAAATCAAATTTCTGAGAATAGAATTGCTTATGATAATTTTATTTATGGGTTGTATCGGTTATCTAAATATAATGAATTCTTTAATGGCAATTACGAAACATATCACCCTAAAGATGCACGAGAGTTATATCAACTGGTTGCAACAGGAAAAGCAAACGAAGCAGTCCTTTGGAGAGGCATCATTAAAGCTGACGGTAAACAAATGTTGGTAGCTGCTTACAATCCCTTTGCCAATTTTGACCAAGTTACTAAATTTGAAATTACTTGCCCGCCAAATCAAAAATGCCAGTACAATTCTCTTGGCACAGTACAAACCACTGGCTTAAATGTCTGGTTAGGTGTTTGTAACTTAGAAACCGGAGGATGTGTTGGAGACCAGGGAGAAAAAGTAGTTAAACAACCGGTTAAAACCGGCATTAGAGAACCAACTGTTTCTAAAACTAAAGTCCGTACTTTAACATAAATCTTATAAACCTCTTTAACTTAATTCTAAGTATGGATTTGCGGGAATTAAAACGAGAAGTTCAAACTTTACCGGACCTTTCTGAATGTGCAGAAACCTTTCAAACTCATTGGATTAAACCGCTTCGGTCCAATACCAACAAAACCTTTCCTTTCTTAAATCGACTTCCTGCAGAAACTAAATCAGAAATTAATGTTCGGTTGTTAGCAGCACAAAAAAACCTTTCTCAAATCAAGCAATACCAGCTGATCAATCAAAAATTAACTACTTATTCTCATTATCTGATTGAATTAAAATTAACTACTTTAAACGGAAATAAAACTAAATTTAAATTTATTGCCCACCAATTGTTGCACGACGAATTCTTAAAACTACAGAATGTTATTATGGATATCAAAGATTTTGAAGAAAATATTGTTGCTCTTTCCAAAACCTACCAAGAAGTTAATAAGCGGCTGGAACAAAATCTTTCTTTGGATGAAAGTATTTCCGTAATGGATTTGCCGCATCAGAAATATTTATTAAGTTTAATAGATACCTGTAAGAAACAGAAACTAATTGTTCGCCAGATGAGTCGGCATTTAGCTGCATTGGTGAAATAAAAAATGGAAATCAATGTTATAATCGGCCTGGTCGGGATGGTCTTTATTTTACTAGCTTTTATCTTAGATGAATTCTATAAAAAATGGAGTCAGAATACGATTAAATATAATTTAATCAATATTATTGGTTCGGGATTATTGGTTTATTATGCAGTTACGCTGGGTAGCTGGCCATTTATTCTTTTGAACGGCGTTTGGTTAATAGTTGCAACAGTTAAATTAGTTAAAATTGTTAGAAAATAGTTATTCTTGTTAATTTAAATTGATTTTTTAAACCAGTTCTAATCGCCGGTTTAAAGGCATATAGTTTCTAATTTTTCCAACCTTTACATAATAAAAAAAATTAAATTCTATATATAACTCAGAGCCTTTCTTTACTGCTGAACTATCATAGACTAACAAGCCATCTCTAGTTCTTCCGGCAACATAAGCAAGAACACGCCCCCCATCCCTAAAAGTAAGTTCAGCTCTTTCAACCACTTTAAGGTCATCTTGACTTTTACGGATTATTGGCAGATTTTCAATTCCCATGGTTTATTTTTTTTAAATAAACCCACTATTAAAAGCTTGCTATTAAAATTCTAAAATTCAAATAAACAATAACACTAACCCTAAAACCAACATAAAGGTTCTTATACAGAAATTTAAGATCTGGACATAATGTTTTTTCCACATCGTTTCTTTTACATCGGAGACTTTATTGCGAGTAGCATACTCTTCCATCTGTTGGCGGATAAAATGGAAGGCAATCAACAGAACCACAAATAGTAACAGTAATATCAATCCGTAATAAAATATTAACGGCAGGATAGCCGATTTTACAGAATATCCTGTGTATACATCTCTTAATAAGATAAACGTGTTATTAACTCCGGCAAAGGTGAATAAAGCACTGATAAATCCAACCAAGAACACGCCCGGATAAGACAATACAAACGTAGCCGCACTTTTAACTGATTCCTGATAGTCGGGATATTTTTTAATTACCGAATGCCACGTTTTGAAGAACATATTGATTCCTACTACTGCAAAAAGGATAGCGGCAAAACCAATAAATTTGTAGAAATACAGGTAGAGGCTATGATTATTTAACCAACTAAATAGACCAACACCAAATAAACAATAAGCTAAATATACCCCCATTATAAAAAGGGTGCCTTTCTTTAACATATGCTCCAGTTCTTCAATTAAAGTGACTATCGCCAAGAGGATCAACAGCAAGGCAATCATCCCGGGAGTAAATAAATCAGTTAGTGCAGCTGTAGTAACAGACAAGAAAGTAAGTCTTTTAAGTACATCTAGTGGTTCTCCTTTACCAATAACTCCAATTGGTTTTTCTTCTGGTAAAGGACAAGAGGCATTAGGATTTTTTTTAATAGATTCTTCTAAAAAAGAAGTAATAGAGTCGGTTCCAATAAAATAACTTCCGCTGATAAAAACGACCGGAATATTTTTTTCCTTGATATTGTAAGCATTAAAGTAATCTTGCACTAGTTTATAATTTTGGTAATTGTGATATACTTCAAATTTTTCCACTTGTAGTTTAGGGTATTTTAAAGTTAAACCTATAAAATATGAATCCAGGGGAACACAGTTTGGGCATTCTTTAGCATAGAAATAATAAATGCAGCTAGTTATGGCTGGGCTTAAGTTTGCTGCCGAAGAAACAGCCAGTTCTTTATTTTCGGTTGCGCCGGCAGAAGTATCCAGCAGAGGAGCATCAGCATCAGTAACAACTGCGCCTGCATCAGTAGCAACAACATCCGCATCAGCAGCATTGGCAGCCGAGAAAAGAATTAAAAAAGTAAGCAAGCTAATCAAAACTAGAATAAAACCTTTATTTTTTTTAAACATCTTTTCCTCAACCACTTTTCTAAAATCTTTACTAAATCTAAATCGTTTATTTTACTAAACCTAGATTGTTTATATAAGGCTTGTATAATATATAAACATTTTGTTTGCTTTGGACTACAAGTCTTGGCCTAAGCGGTGACTTTTTTTTACAGAGCATTTTAGTTTCGTAGAATTTATATAGTAATTAGATACCTCTGGTAAAATGGTTATTGAATTAACAGCAAAAAACTTTGAAACTGAAGTTCTTCAGTCAAAGCTTCCAGTAATTGTTGATTTTTGGGCTTCCTGGTGCGGTCCGTGTAAAATGTTGACTCCTGTTTTTGAAGAAGTGAGTAAACAGTATTCTGGAAAATTAAAATTTACTAAAATTTCTACCGAAGATTTTCCCACCGTTGCTGAAGATTATGGGGTTATGGGAATTCCCTGCTTAATCGTTTTCAATCATGGCGAAGAAGTAGACCGGATTATTGGTTTTGCTCCTAAAGAAGTATTGAAACATAAAATCGAAGCAATTTTGGAAAAAGTTTAAAAACTGTCCGCCTATGGTTAATTCTGGATTAAATAAGTTACTTAGTTACTAAGTTAAATAGGTTAAGTTAATGGAAATGATAAAAATAGCTCAAGGTGCAGAAGCGATCCTGCATTCAGATAATAGTAAAGTAATTAAAGAACGGTTTAGCAAAAGCTATCGTCTTCCTCACTTGGACGAATCTTTGCGTAAATTTAGAACCAGAAGAGAAGCTAAAATTCTGCAAAAATTAGAAGAACTGCAATATCCTGCTCCGCATTTACTAGAATTTTGTGATAAACGAATGTCCATTGTAATGGATTTTGTTCCAGGAGAAAAATTAAAAGATGTTTTACTGCAAGGAGATAATTATCAGCAATTGGCTTGGGAAATTGGCAAAAAAGTGGGCAGACTGCATCGAAACAACATCATCCATAATGATTTGACCACTTCCAATATGATCAAACATGCAGAAACCGGAGAAATTAATCTGATTGATTTTGGATTGTCATTCTTTTCAGAAAAAATTGAAGATAAAGCTACGGACTTATCTTTATTAGATCGGGCGTTAGAAAGCGCTCATTATAATTTATATCCTGCGGTTTTTGAAAAAGTTCTAGAAGGGTATCAAGAAGAATGTCCCGAAGCTGCCGCAGTTCTAAAACGATTCGAACAGGTAAGAAAAAGGGGCAGAAATAAGAAGTAAGTTAATATCCTCTCAGAAACCGCAGCAAAGCTTTAGGGTTTTTAGTTTTCTGCAACATATTTTCTTCAACCGTTTCAAAATTAGCCCCTTTGTAAATCAAATCTTCTAAGGCCTCAACCGCAAACCCCTTATTAAAATAACCTTTTCCTTCTGCACGGGAAATCTCTTCCGCTAATTTTAAATTATTTCTTCTGGGAGAAATTACTTTTCCGTGATCGATTACATATAGTTGAGGGATTCCTCCTACACTTTTGCTTCGGTCAGCAGCACGAGCCACTGCCTGCAGTAACACCATTATCCCTTCTATCGGATTAACTGCTTCTTTTTCGTCTATATTTTTAAAAAAATCATGTAAAACCAGGTCTGCTAAACTTTCTCCTGACCCGATCGCATCATAAAGATGGGAAACTAAGCGAGTGTTTTCTGGTTTTACAGAAATCCGTTGGAGTGCAACTCCATTTTTATCGCAGCTTAAAACAAGAAAAGGTTCATCTAATTCATCAAAATCTTCTAAAATCGTTTTTTGTTTTCCAGCCAAATATTCTTCCCAACCTTTCTGGCCGGGATGTTTTTCGGGGAGATTAATCAATTCCTGGTTAAATCTTCGTTTAAGATAATCTTCTTTATATTCTTTAATAATTTCTCCCATAAAATCTCTAAAATCATATTTGGTGCTTGGTTTTTCTTTTAATTCAGCAATACCCTCTTTTAACCTTAATATTATTTCATAAATACGGCCGGCACTTCCAGTTCCGCCAAAAATAAATTTAGAATCATTACCGCCTTCTACTAAGTGAAGTTTAGTGCTGATTAAATATCTTGTAGACGAAGTTGAAGACTGCCTGTCGGCAATGATGGCCCCTTCGTAGGGATTAAATTTTGCAGCACCAATTATAGTCATGAATGTTATAGAAAATAAAAAGAATATAAAGATTTATACTGTTGAGAAGATAAATGCTTTTTGTTTAATCTGCTTTTGCTTAATGGCTTCTTGTTTAACTTCTTACACCCATTTAGTAGCCAAGGTTCCCGGCCCTCTTCTTCCGACAATGGGCCCATCGTCATACATTAATCCGGCGTTGCTCATGTTATCTCTGGCTATTCTTGCACAAGAATACGTTGCTAAAATTGCCGATTCTTTCATAATCCGGTGCATTTCCTTAAAGAAAGATTCCTGCCACATCTCTGGAGAATTTTTTGGCGAGAAAGGATCAAAGAAAATTGCATCAAAATAATTTTCCGGCAGTTCTTTGGCTTTTTCCCGAGCATCCCCTAGCATAATTTCCACAGAAACTTTTCCTTCTTTAAATTTTAAACAAGACGGATTTATTTTTTTGTAATGCTTAAAAAAAGAAATAGGCGGATTTACTTCCTGTATTTTTTTAATAATCGCTGAATCTAATTCTAAACCGATAACTTCAATCTCGCAGTTGGGGTTTTCTTCCAAAGCCATGGAGATAGCTAGGGCAGAATTATATCCCAAGCCGGAACAGACATCTAGGATTCTTATTTTTCCACTTTTAGCTAATTCAATTATTTTGCAGGGAAGAATATATTTTTTAAGCGCTTCTTCTATTGCTCCTGTTTGTGAATGGTAAGATTCACCCAGTTCTTCATTCAGGAAAGATTCAGTATTATCAGCAGTAATTATTTTTTTGATCATGTTAAGAATTATGGCTTATCGCTTCAATGCGAGCCCCATTTTTCCTTTAAATTTTCCTTGCTCAAATTCACAATCCAAAAAAGCTAAATACAAACTACCGTGCGTTTCCATTTTCATTAATTCTATTTGTCCTTGAACATCTACATTTGTAAAAATTGGTTTTTTAAATCCCATGTTAAAGTCTATTACGAACATATTCTCTTTCATTAATTTTAAATATTTGTCAAAAATTATGGCTTCATCAAATCTTCCTTCTGGTAACCATTCACCAAAAGCAGAGTAACATAATTGATTTAAGCAAAGTTGGGCTTCAATCGAAGTCATATGTTCCAGCTTTCTTGCAGTATAATATGTATCGCCCAACTTAAATCTACCCTCTGCTTTTGGATAATTTACATTTGCCTCTACTAAATACTTGCAGTCGGGTTTGTATAATTCCAATATTTTTTCTAGTCTTTCTGGTGGAACTTGCATTTTATAACTTTAGAACAGTACATTATTTTTAAACTTAATGCCCAAAACCGCCCCAGTGTAAGAACGATAAGATTTACCAATCTCTTTGTTTACAACAATTTATTTTCTAGGGCTAATCTCAACATTTTTACCTATTAATGTTCCCAAATCAATCTGTTCGTTGGCAATCTCAATCTGTGCGTGGGGCAGTAATACATAAGCAGGATTGGCCGCATAAGGATATAACAACGGCTGTTTAGGTTCAGCTTTTCTAATTTCCTGTGGTTGAAACGGCCCTTTTTGCTCGCTTCTGCGCAGGGGCATAAAACAGCTCCCCTGCCATTTATTATCTACAAAAGAAGCTGCGCACAGAACAAATTTTATTTTAAGATCCTGGTTCTTTGGTTGGGAACCGTTATAAACAATTTGCAGAGCTGGAAAAACTTGTTCGTTGTTAGCATAAGCAGAAAGAGTTAAGGTAAAATCTTGGGTACTGAATATCTCGTCCTTAACTTCTTTAAAATGCTCCAGCGCTCTTCTTGCACCTTCGTTTCTAACTCGTTCAATCAACCCAGCGGAATCAAGATTATCTGCTGGTAATCGATTAGCAAGGGAGAAAGGATTATATGCAGTTACATTAGTAGGGTTTGCAGTTATATCTGTATAATTAACCGAGTCATGATTAGGACCATTTTCTAAAAAGTTAGTAAATGCAAATCCTGCAGCCATTAAAATATCCAGCGTTTTGTTCATTTTTAAAACCCCTCGTAGTGTAATTAATTAGTTTTATCTTTCAGGTTTATTTTCCATTTCTTTAATTTTTTTAGATGAATCATAAATATGGTATGCAGAATACCCAAACATTCCTGCGGCCAAGAGGGTGGCCGTAACACAAAGCGGACGGCATCCTAAATAAACAATAGTCAAATAACCCACAGCAATAGTTTCAGCTGCGGCAACTTTATTAGCACACTTTAAAAAAACCAATTCTTTTCTCATTTCTTTGACTAAAGAAGGTTCAGGATTACAATCAGTTACCCAAATAAATTCTTCTGAGTCGGCTTTTAAACGATCTTCAATACTTTGTTGATTCTTCATTAGCATTCTCTACTTCTTCTTAGCCCGCCCTTTTCTCACCAGTAGATCTGCCACTTCCAAAAACATTTCAGTTTCTTCTCCTTTATCATAGGGTCCGTAAACTTTCAGGTCTTTCCAGACAAAACTGGGGGTGGGATGGATAAATTCTATTTTAACTTTACCCGGAGTTTGATTTGGTTCAGATTCTTTTTTTAAGGTTTCTTTTTTTTGTTTATCTTCTTCCGGTTGCTTTGGTTCTTCTCGTTTAGGTTGTGCTTGCTCTTCTTCCGAATCGGTTTCTAAATAATCTCCTTCCTCAGCTTCTGTTTCTTTAATAGGCGGCGCTTTAGCAAATTTAACTGCGGCATTTTTTTCTAATTCTAATCTTATTTCCATCTTTTTTTCTTCAACGCCTAAACTTCCTTGATTATTTACGCTATTGCTAAGAATCTCGCCGGCAGTTTTAATCCCTTCAGTGGTTAAGGTAGGCAGCTCTGCCCGAAATAAGTTTAATAATATCCCTCGCCGGAAAAGATCCAGCGTTCCTAAAATATTTTTATAAAATTCTTTTTCTTCCCGCAGCAGGGCATCAGTATTAATGATGTCGGAACCAGTTTTACTTCGGTTTAAAGCAATATCAATAATTTTTCTCTCTCTTTTTTCATAGATCTCTTTTAATATGCGCTTAATACTTCTTAATTCATATTCTACTTTTTCTTTTTCACCAGCGGCAAACAGTTCTTCCCCTTCACATTTAAGATCCAGCAAAGACTTCTTTTCCCTAAGATACCCGATAACATCAGCAAAGAAAGAGGGCTCTAATTTCTGTAAATCTTCTTTTTTCTTCTCATTTCTAAGAATATCGTACAGAGTCTCTAAAGTGATCTTTATGTTGTCCATTACTCCCCCCAATTTAACTAGATAAGCCCCTTATTTTAAAATTTATGGTTATTCCAAGAGTTAGTTAAAATAATAATCAAATCTCAGTATAATCAAATTTACCACTTTTAGATTACAATTACCCATAAATTTATAAATTTACAGGTAAAAAAGCGGTTATGGTGCAATTATGGTACAATTAAACTTTAAAACGCTTTCCTTTCAAGAAGCGGGCGAAACCGTACGGGTAACTTTATTAAAATTATTTTCTACAGCTATCCCTCTAGAAGAATTAAAGAAAATTGGTACGTTTAAGCTTAAAGATGAGCACACTATTCTGTTAAATGATAAAGCCAGCAGCAAGGTCAAATCTACTGAAAGCAAAAACATAGAAAACCGTTTTTATTTCTTATTATCAAAATATTTTTCCAGCCTAAAAAATAATTTAACTAAAAATCCGGCAACGTATATCCATCGTCATTCTGATATACCTTTGCTGGGCAATGTTGCTTTTGGCATAGTGTACCGAAATTCTTCAGTCATCGAAATTAAACCGATAACTTCCTGCAACTTAAATTGTATCTATTGTTCCATTGCTGAAGGCCTAACCAGCAAAAAACACGATTTTGTAGTCGAAAAAGATTATTTAGTTGAAGAGTTAGTTAAATTGATCAATTTTGTTGCTGCTCCGGTAGAAATTCATGTTGGGGTGCAGGGCGAACCTTTTCTCTATGCTGATTTGGAAGAATTAATTTCTGACCTGCAAGCCTTGGATCAAGTACAGACTATTTCCATTGACACTAATGGAACGCTGTTGACTAAAAGTTTTATTGATCGCTTAGCAGAAAAAGATGTGCATAAAAAACTCCAGCTAAACTTTTCTTTAGATTCCTTAAACGAGCAGAAAGCTAAACAAATGGCCGGAACAGATAATTATAAAGTTAAACATATCCAAGAAATGATTGCTTATGCGTCGGGAAAAGTTAAAGTTATTGTTGCTCCAGTTTATGTACCTGGCTATAATGATGAAGATTTGGAAGAAATTATCCGATTTATTAAATCTTTAAACCCTCAACCGGTATTGGGGATTCAAAACTTTTTGCAATACAAAACGGGCCGGAATCCTGCTAAAGAAATTCCTTGGAAAAAATTTTATTCTTTAATGGAAAATTTACAGAAAAAACACCAGATCAAATTAATCTTTAAAAAAGAAGACTTTAACATTCGCTCAGCTAAAGAATTACCCAAACCCTTTATCGAAGGAGAGGTAATCACCGCGACCTTAAAATGCCCGGATCGTTTTCCCAATTCTGCTATCGCGGTTGCCAAGGAAAGAACTATCTCTATTCCCAATTGCCGTTTTGAAGCCGAAAAAAAAGTAAAAGTAAAGATAGTAAAAGACAAACATAATATTTTTTTAGGAAAACTAATTTAAAGTATAGCTTTACTTAAATCAATTAAAATTGCTTTTAATAAAAAATGGCTTACCAACACAAATTGCCGCTTTATGAAACAGAACTAGATTGTGGTTTCTTGAGAGAGCAGCATATTCTTCATTCCGGAGATTTAGAACTTATTGCTCATAGTCTTGCTCCCAGTGTTATTCGGGAACATTTTGGTGAAAACTCTTTTGAATATCTG
This sequence comes from Nanobdellota archaeon, assembly GCA_038046465.1. Lineage (GTDB taxonomy): Archaea > Nanobdellota > Nanobdellia > Woesearchaeales > GW2011-AR9 > JBBSWB01. The sequence continues at coordinate 6,365 of JBBSWB010000053.1, read as the reverse complement.
GCGCTAGAGCAGAGATTAGCTGATGAGCTTAACCGAGACTTAAATGCTTCTCAGAAACTTATTGGGGAGTATATAGTCCCTCGGAGAACGGAAAATCCGGCAAATACGTTTGGTATGCTTAGAAACTGGATTATTGAATTTCATAGAAGCAATGATATGAAATTACCTAAATATTTTTATCGCAGAAATAAAAGGCAGCTGCGAGGAATGTATTATGGCATGCTGAGGACATACGAGCTTACTATTGATGATGTTGTTCCAGAAGGAGTTTAATAAATTATTTAACAATTTTATTTAACAATTTATTTAATAAATTATTTAACAAGTTATCTAATGAACTATTTAATTAATTATTTAATCAGGAAGCGGAATTAATCTTTCCCAGCACAAATTCTTTTAACTCTTTAGGCCATTCTTGCTTGATTCTTTCCTGATCCTGTTTATACTCGTCAAAAATATCTTTTCGCATGCTGCCAAACTCGATTAATTTAATCAATTCTTCTTTGGCATAAACAGGTATCTGCTTGAGAGTCCAGACTTGCAGCTTAAGTTTTTCTTTGAATAAGTCTTGGTCATTCTCTTTTTTCTGGTTGAGATCTTCCCAGAATTCCGAATAAGAAAAGCGGTTAGAACAAGTTTGAGAAAGGGCTCCAGTATTCTCTTTTAATATTTTCTTTCCTTCTTTTAGGGCTATCTTAGCCAAGACTTGCTGATGCATCCTTCTTAGGAATTCCTGCCGATCTTCTATCTTGATTACGTCACTATACCCTTCTGAAACTAGGCTAAAAGCAAAAGGGCTGGGGATTTCAGTATATTTTTCTATGATAGTAATCGTTCCATCTTTTAATTGGTTGATCACTTCCTGGGCATGCTGGCAGTCCATCAAATCTTCCATAACTTCCCGGCGGGCTTCTTTTAAAATAGGAAAATTATTATCAATTCTTTTTACAGCATTAAATAATATTTTACTGCCTACCTGCATCCTTCCCGTATTTTTTTTCTGGCCTAAGTACTGCCGCAGAATCATCAATGATCGAGTGGCGCAATGCCTGAATCTCCGGCTGAGTACTTCGCTTTTTTCAATGGCTGTTTCTAAAATGACGCGGAAATCTTCGTTTTTTAAAAGATCTAACGCTCGAGTAGCATTAAAAGTTTTTTCTGCAGAAAGATAAAAACCGTTGTCGGTAATGCCCATTTCTACATCCCGATGCTGTGATCGGCCGATAATATAAGCTAACGCTCGGGATAAGCAGTCATTAACTCTTCGCCCATATAAGGTGTGAAAAATAACGTAAGTTCTTCCTCGGTCAGCATAAGTCTCAATTACAATTTGTTTACTGGAGGGGATGGTGCTGAAATGATACTGCTCATAAAAATAACGATAAATACTATGGGCAGCATTTTCATCAACGTAAAGGTAATCATTGATAAATTTGATAATTTGTTCTTCTGTTTCTTTAACTTTAATTTCTTTGTTTTGATTGTCCCCTGTTAATTTATTTTGTTCTTGGCTTCTTAATTTTTCTTCCATTAATTTTCTGAAACGATTGATTTCCATAGCTAAATCAAAGCTTAAGGGGAGCATTTCTGAAAACCAAGACGGAACGGTAGGCGGCCGATTTACTGAAGCGCTTACCTGAGCAGTCATCCCCCTAGAAAATTTAAACATGTATACTTCTCCGCCCAAAACAAAAACATCTCCGGGTTTAAGGTGTTCTAAAAAAGCTTCATCAATCTTTCCGACAATCTGCTCGCCAATTTTTACGGTAACATAACTTTCTTCCGGAATGGTGCCGATATTAGTCATATAAATTATCCGGGCCATTTTTCCTCTCTTACCGATATTGCCAGATTCTTTATCGTACCAAATCCGCGCATAAATATGCCGCTCTTCTAAGCTGACATATTCTCCGGAAAGATATCTAATGACGGAGAAAAAATCTTCCCAAGGTAGCGAGTGGTAGCTATAGCTTTTTTTAATTAAGTGGAACAGCTCGTAAATGTTAGTAACGTCATTGATAACTATGCCGTAAATTTGCTGGGCTAAAACATCTAACGCATTTACCGGAATATGTACTTGATCAATTTTTTTCTCGATGGCTGATTTAAGCAACAAGGAACATTCGATTAAGTCATCGCGGTCCATGACAATAATTCTGGCTTTGACCGTGTCTTGTAATTTATGTCCGCTTCTTCCACTCCGTTGTAAGAAACGGGCCACTGATTTGGGGCTTCCCAAACACAGAACTAAATCCACATAACCAATATCGATACCCAATTCTAATGACGTAGAAGAAACCACTACTTTAAGTTTACCGTCTCGTAAAGCTTGCTCGGTATTAAAGCGGTTCTGCTTGCTTAAACTGCCGTGATGAGCAGCAATGTTGGAGCCCTGGTCATCCGTGTCTTTGTAATGCTGAGGAAACATTTCTTTGAGATTATGCACTACTCGTTCAGTTGCGGAGCGCGTGTTAGTAAAAATTAAAGTGGTGCGGTGCTGCTGGACTAATTCATCAATCAACTCATACATTTTTTGATGTATCTGCGAATGATCCATATCCACTAAACTTCTTACCGGGCTGAGCACTTTCAAATCCATTTTTTTAATAAAACTAACGTCGACAATTCCACAGTCCCGCTCTTCTTCTTGATCATTCTTGTCGCCGCTGCCGTTATAACCAACTAGATATTTAGCAATCTCTTCCAGCGGAGCGATAGTAGCTGATAATCCTATTCGAGTTAAACCAGGAGAAATTTTTTGCAGACGTTCTACACTAAGACTTAAATGCACTCCACGCTTATTTTCTGCCAAAGAATGAATCTCATCAATAATTAACCACTGCACGTCTTTGATTTTTTCTTTGAATTTAGGCGAGTTTAACAAGATGGCTAAAGATTCAGGGGTGGTAATCAAAATATGAGGGATATGTTTCAGCATTTTTGCTTTTTCAGAGGCAGTGGTATCCCCCGTTCTTACGGCAACTCTAATCCCTAACTTTTTTTCCGCAAGCTCATTAATTTCTTCCAAGGGCTTGAGAAGATTGATCTGGATGTCGTTGCCTAATGCTTTCAACGGCGAGACATAGATACAATACACTTTGTCTTCCAGAACCTGTTTTTCTGCTGAATCTACCAGCTCATTGATGATGGATAAAAAAGCAGTTAAGGTTTTTCCGCTACCGGTGGGAGCAGAAATAAGAATATTTTTCCGGCAATGAATTTCCATTACCCCATATAATTGAGGAAGGGAAAATTCTTTGAATTTTCCAGAGAACCACCTATTAATTAGGGGGTGCAGTATTGATTTAATGTGCACCGGTTCATAGGGGTCTTGTAGGCGAGTTATCATAGCTTAGAAAACATCTATCCCAATATTACTTTATTGATAATTGTTTTACGCAGTTACTTTATAAGGGTTATGGCTTATTTGAATGGGGAACAGAGATCAACATTCTTCAAATAGTTGCTTTGCTTATTGTTTCTTTATTTCATCCCTAATCTATCCAACAGCGTGAATGCTTCTTTGTCAAATTTCGAGAAGGCAAACCATTTCTTGCCTAAATCTTTCAATGATGCTCCAAAGTGGTACACTTCTTTATCATCAATTATCAGAAACCGATCGTGCGAAAGAGTAAATTTTTTTATTTCAATAAGCGGATATTGTAAATTATATTTAGTTAAATCCAGTAACAATTGTCGAGAAATCTCTTTGGTGAATATTGTAACTTGCACTTTCTTATTTCTTTTACCAAACAAAGTTAAAACTGAATCATCAATGTAATTATCAATAAGAATTATAGATTTATCTGCTGTCCTGATAATATCTGAAACAAATTTGTATGCATCAAAGATTTGTCCATCAAAAAATATGCCTTTTTCGGGCTTTATGTCTCTGCTTTGAATAGCATCAAAAAGTTCTTCAAATTTTTGATCATGTTCAATCTGTTTTATTTCAACAGTATTTAATCTTTGAAATATCTGAGCATTTGAAGCAAGAAACTTTCTCATAGCAACAAAAGCACTTATTATTTGGATGCTTATTTTTACAGCAGTATCGCTTTTCAAAACCCCAGAAAGCATAGCTACCCCTTGCTCGGTAAAAGCATAAGGCAGATATCTTCTTCCCCCACGTATCTTATCAGGCATTACCTTTTGTGATTTTATGGTGATAATATTTGAGGTCGCAAATTGCGACCTCAATGAGTCAAATTCAGAATCTGTTAATTGAAACATAAATTCCTGTGGGAATCGCTCAATATTTCTGTTTGCTTGTTCATTTAATCGTTTTGTCTTTACTTGATATAATTCTGCAAGATCGGAGTCAAGCATCACTTGCAGACCTCTTAAAGTATAAATTTTATGGTTTATGTTATTTGATATTATTAGGGTATCTTTCATGGTTTTTTTTTAACCTCTCAAGCTGTCCAATGGGCTTCTTACATTAAGTAAATTAACCGCTGCAAGATGAACGTAAACCATAGTGGTATTCACATTATTGTGTCCTAATAAAGGCTGAACTTCTAATGGCGAATAACCGTTCTGAATTAGGTGCGTAGCAAAAGAATGGCGTAAGAGATGAGGATGAACTTTCTTAGTCAGCTTTGCTTTTTGGGCAGCTGCAGTTAAGATGGCCCGAACTGAAGAAGAATCATACATTGAACTATTCCAACCGATAAACAACAATTCTTCCGGACGTTTACATTTAATATATTCTGCTAACTCTTCTTTTAAAGAATGAGCAATAATAAACGGCCTGTCTTTGCCACCTTTTCCATTTCTGACCCAGCCATAATTCCCTTCTAAATTCAAATCTTTTACTTTCAGCTGAAGCAATTCACTTACTCGTAATCCTGAAGAATACATCAATCTCACCAGCAAAGAATGTTTGGGGTTCTCAATTGTGTTAATCAATCTAAGCATTTCTTCTTTAGTAAGAAAATCAGGAAGCTTTTTTGCAGTTTTTGAATATCGTATTTTAATTGTTAATTTCTTATGCAGAACTTCTTCATAAAAAAATTTAAGCGCATTAAGATAAACATTAAGAGTATTTCCTGGGGCATTCTTTTCCAAAAGCTTATCCATAAATTCTTGGATATCTTTCTTGCATACTTGGATCGGCTCTTTAGGGCAGCTGCGAAAGAAGATCTCGACACATTTTTGATATGTTTGGATAGTTCTCGGTCTTAAACCGCGGCGCAGGGCTTCTTTTCGGATTAATTCTGGCGGATACATAAAAAATAAGAGGCGAGGGGTTGTTTAAATAAGTTAGCCGAAGTTGTCTTGTGGGTTGTGGCTTGGTTTTTGAGCTTATTTTAAGCTAAGAAAGAGCTGTCCGGTGGCAAAAGATTAACTATTTTGGGTTGATTTCTTCTTTTCTAATTTTTTAACCGATTCAGCTTGTGCTAAGTAATTTTCCGATGAAACAACTTTTCTGCCGCTTTTATCTTCTAAATCTTTTCTCGCTCTGCCGGCAACAGCTCCTCCTTCTTGAGCCGCCTTCTTACCTTCGCCAAAGCCTTGCGTATTTTTATTTTTTGTAATCTCAGTCGTAGCAGCTTCACCTAACATGGAAAAGATAAGCTCTAAGTCCGTCATGTGATCCCGCAGATTTTCTCGTTCAAGTCCTTTTAATTCTTTGTACTCGGATGGTGTTAAACCAAATGTTGCTTTTGAGATCTCGGCAGTAAGAATCGCATATTCTCTCTCAGTTTTTATCTCTCGGTTCTCCCATTCAGCGGTTAGCTCATCTCGTATCGCAATTCCCCTAGCTCGCTTTTCAATCCAGTCCTCAGAATATCCTTTGGCTTTGTATATTTCTTTCATGCGTTTTTGGGCTAGTTCAGGATTTTCTATTTCCTGTATCCGCTCATAGCCAACTTTTGCTAACCAAAGCTTGAAAGGTTCTGCTTTCTGAGAAGGAATAGATTGAATTATTCTAAACATATTTTTAGTATTGGCACAATCTGTTTCCCTTAATTTACCATCTTCTGCGGGCAGTTTCAACTGTACGATTTTATCGTACGGTTCAAATCCTTCTTCTAGAAGCTTAACTTTTAAATCTGACCAATACCTTTTAGGAATTGAGCTGTCGGTTAAGATTGCTACAATATCTATAACGGAAAACCACCACTCATCATTATGCCAAATTCTTCGTACATTTTTTCCCTGAAAGATCACAAGAGATGTTTCTGGATTCATATCAATTCTTGTAATACCTCTTCTTTAAATACTTTACCCGCACTTGTCCAGTGAATGAGAAATGGCAGCAATTAGTAGTAACACATTTTATAGTTATGGCCCAGCAAATTTCGGCTCTGCGAGCCGTATACCCTTAAAATTTCCCATTTTAATGATATAAACTGTTA
>JBBSWB010000052.1:0-3910 GCA_038046465.1 Nanobdellota archaeon | reverse complement strand
AGAAAGAAATGTTTTAGCAAATCTGACTTATATTGCTAGCAACTAAATACGTACATAAACAAGAAATCTTTATAAATACGCTGCATTTCTACAGCAGAAATGGAAGCAATCATCATGCATTTTAGACAAGGAAAACATCATGTTAATTCTAAACAGATGATTCTAAAAGTAGCTGATACTGCTGAAGAAGCTCAAAAAAGCATCGGCAAAACGGCAACCTGGACTTCTCCTGCCGGAAATGAAATCAAAGGCCAAATTTCTGCTTTACACGGAAGAAAAGGAAACGTACGAGCTATTTTTGCTGACAAAGGTTTGCCTGGACAAGCGTTAGGGCAGAAAATTAAGTTAAATTAAGTAAAAACTGGTTCTCTATTTTTAGCGTAAATTTGCGTAACTTAAATCTAGTAGTTTTAGCTGTTTTTAAGTCAAATTTAAAGCTGATTTTCTTATCTTATTTGGTTGTCACTACAGAGTGATAAAATAAGCGAAAGATTTATAAATAACACCCCATTTATAGAGGAATATGACCTACACTCTTAATGATTACACTTCTCTTGAACAAAGAGTTGAACAGTATGAAATAGATGGCACCTTCTCAAACCAAGATTGGCAGAAAAAAGCAAAGGTGAGTGTGGTCGTCACTACTTACAATCAAGAAGAACAATTAAGAAAACAATTGCTGGCCCTCTCCCAACAGACTTACGATTTTAACAATCTGGAAGTAATCGTTGTAGACGATGGTGGAAAAAGGGGTTCGGGCAGTTGCATGGATATTGTAGCGAAAGCAGATCTGCCTTTTGACACCAAATATGTCTGGCAAGCAGATGCCGGTTTTAGGCTTGCTAAAGCGAGAAATGAAGCCATAAAAGGGCAACACATGAAACGATCATTATTTTGGATTCGGATATGATTCCTGCGCACACTTACGTAGAAGATGCAATGAAACATCATTATGCTGCTAAACAAAACGGCTCAAAAATTATGACTATACAAAATCGTGCCTTTGTTGAACCGGAAGATATGCCTGACAGCATCATAAAAAATAAACAACTTGGACGAGTTAAAAAATCTCGTTCACGACGATTTGGAACAGTTAATGATTGGAGAGAACAACGGTATGACCAAACAGACAGATTAAAAAGTATCCCTGATTCAATTAATGACCCAAGTTATTTAATTGGTTCAACGTTTTCTGGAGGAAATTGTAGCTTCTCTAAAGCAGATGCTGTTGAAGCAGGACTATTTGATGAAGAATTTAATGCTTATGGTGCTGAAGATACTGAGTTTGGCATACGTCTGTATGAACATTTTAACAACAAACTAAATGAACCTTTATTTTTTGTACCCGTTGACACAACTGCTTATCATCTTGAGCACGGCGGAAGCATGAACTCACGAATGCCAGAGGAAGCCCGAGAGTTGTTTTGGAATAAAGTTAATGAAGTCAGAGCAAGAGCAGTTGATCCTCGTCCAGAAGTTTCTGTATACATCCCTTGTTACAATCAAAAAAAATACATTGAAAAAGCCCTTGCTAGCATAAACAAACAAAAAGGTTTTGACTTAAGCCAACTTGAAGTTGTTATCGGAGAAGATGGAAGTAAGGATGGTACACGAGAAGTACTCAAAAGAATTCAACGCGATTATCAAGGCAGTCTAAAAATTAGAATCGTTGATGATGGCAAGAACCACGGTATGGCCGAGAACACCAATAGAACCATCCAAGCCTGTAGGGGCGAATATATCATTCAACTTGATGCTGATGATGAATTTTTACCGAACGCAATCCATTCGCTAACTACAGTTTTAAAGGCTAATCCTCATGCTAGTCTTGCTTTTGGCGACTGTATTGATCGAAATGTCTTAACTGGCGAAACCAAACCGCATTGGAGTTGCAACGAATTTACTGAAGAATGGTATGAAGAAAAAGACAGGCATAGAGATGAAATTGTTGACTTACTTAGAAAAGGAATGAGACTACACCACCCCCGAATGTTTAGAAGAGAACATTTCTTCAAGACTGAGGGAGTAACACCAACATTAGAAAACGCTGTTGATTACGATTTATACTTAAAACTAGCTGAAGTCGGAGCCCCTATTCATGTACAAGAACCCCTTTACGTATATAACACCAATCATGGAACTAACACCTCTTTTAAGCAAAGTAACTTGCAAAAGGCCAATGGTGAAATAGTTAAAAAAACTTCCAGATCCAGAGATTCAGCACGCAGAAGGAAAGAAGTTTACCTTATTGAAGAAGGAAAAAATCCAGAAAGAACCAAACATTTTAATCTTGCTTACCCCGATTTAAGACTCTCTGAATTGTATGAGGTATGGCAGAAAGATGAACAGAGACAAAAAGGCACACCCTTATATGAATCTACAATTAGGGAACTAGAAAGAGTAGTATCTTTTTTCCGTTGGATTCATCCCAAGGTTGCCAGAAAACAACTAGCTTTGCTTCAACAGCTTGAACCAAATAACCCCGCCGGAATTTACTATCAAGCCACTTTTTTACATAGCGACGGCGACAGTGGTGAAGCTCTAGAAACCATAAAAAAGGTCAGAAACCCTTCAGCAAGGACCTTAGAAGAAATGATTAGACAATCGATAACTGTGACTGAGGTGGCTTAAACATGGAAGTTAACGAGATAATCGCTTACTTTGCTAGAAACTGGCAGAAAGTTGAAGGGCTGTTGTTAAAAAGAGGATTAGAAAATAGTTTTTACCCGGTTGTTTTTCCGGATGGAAACGATTTCCGCCTTATTAATCCTAATGCTCCTGCATTGAAATCTGATTCAGCAACAGCAAACACGTGGACTAGAAACCCACTGATATCCCACTTTGGGGGGTTTATTCTTGAAGAATTAATCGAAGCACCTTCAAGTAAAAATACAGATATAGTTAATATTACTTACTTAAGCAAAGGAGGGATTTATTTTATCCAATGCCTAAAAGAAACAAGCCCTGCTACTGACCATGAATTTAGGTATGTAGCTCTTAGTATTCCTAAACCGACAATAGCGCCTGAAGAAGAATTACAAAAAGCTTATAACAAATTAAGCCCCCTCTTAAAATAAGATGGGTTGGAGAAAGATTTTTCTAAAAAAAGCTGAGCCTTTAGTTTCAATTATTATGCCTGCTCGGAACTCAGAAAAGTTTATTGCTAAAGCTATAAAAAGCGTTCTTGATCAAAATTATAAAAATATAGAATTGATTGTAGTTGATGATGCCAGCACCGATAATACTTACAACCTTGCAAAAATATTTTCAGAAAGTAATCCTAAAATAACACTTATAAGAAACCGGAAAAAATTAGGCATTCCTAAATCAAGAAATATTGCTTTAAATTGCAGTCGGGGGAAATATGTGGGGCATCTTGATGCAGATGATTATCTTAAACAAACTGCAGTAAAAAGAACCGTGAAAATTGCTGAGAAAAACAAGGCCGCTTTAGTATATTCTAATTATATCAAGATAGATGAAAATAAAAAAGTAACTAAAAAAATTAGATCGCCTAAATTTGATTCAAAAAGAGTGCCACTAATTGGCTGGAGGCATTTCGGAATGTACACTAAAGAAGCTGCTTTAGCCGTTGGCGGCTTTAATGAAAAATTAATTACCTGCAGCGATGGCGATTTATTTGTTAAGATAGCTAAACAGTTTACTTGCCAAAGAATTGACCGGTTTCTGTATTATTATCGTCTTCACAGCAATAACGTTGGTCTCAATCGACCGCATTGCTCAGAATGTAAAAAAAACAAAGATTGTGCTTATTATACAGAATGGAGAAAAATCTAATAACTACTAAGGGTAACCACTGGGAGAGGGGGTAGGATGTCCACGACCCTTGCCAGATCCAGGCAATCCCGCCAATTCTACTTTGTCTTCGTCAATATATTTGTCAATTGAA
>JBBSWB010000051.1:0-5593 GCA_038046465.1 Nanobdellota archaeon | reverse complement strand
AAGAAATGCCCAAAGATAGAGTGAATATCCTCGCATACTTCGTAAGAAGGATAATTAATATGTGCAGAATAATGCGCTAATTCTCTTAATTTTCCACCGTTAAAACCGGAAATTCCTATCACGGTTAAATTACGTTCTCGGGCATATTCTGCTGCCCGGATAATGTTGGGGCTGTTCCCTGAAGAAGAAATTAAAACTAAAATGTCGCCAGGAGAGGCCAAATTAATTAATTGCTGTTTAAAAATATCTTGATAATGCGTATCATTAGAAATCGCAGTTAAATAACCAATATTAGTAGAAAGGCAAATAGCTTTATACCTGTTGGAATTATCGGCCCAATTGTTAACTGCTCCCTTAGAAAAATCACAGACATAATGGTTAGCTATGGCTGCACTTCCCCCATTTCCAGCAACAAAGATCATTTGATTATTCTTAACCGAATCTTTTAAAACAGCTAACACGCCTGGATTAAATTCAAATAGGTCTAAAGCTTGTTTGATTTTAGATTTATAGTCTTCCCATTCCATTTTTCTCATATACCCCACCAATAAAATCCAATAATTTTTCTTTAGTAACGCTCTCTTTATTACCCATAATATTTGCGGCTATTCCTCCGGCACTATTGGCAATGAAAGGAACTAATTCATTATCTGCCTGCAGGTATACTATCAAAGAAGTAATTGCAAATAAGGCATCTCCCGCCCCAACCGTATCTTTAACTGAAGTTATAACTGCTGGTGCCTTAAAAAAATCACCTTGATTTGCAAAAAGACAACCATTCTTCCCTAAAGTTAATAAGAAGGCATTTAGATTAAACTTAAGATAAGCTTCTCTTGCAACTTCATCAAGATCTTCGAATCTTCTGAACAAGGGTAAACGTAATTCTGTTTCATTCATACAAATAAAGTCGAATCGGTTATAAAGACCAAAATAATTGTAACCCATGTTAGCACTGTTTGATTGGGTATTTACAGCCAGATATTTAGCTTTTTCTTCCAGTTTCCTTCGAATAGCTTTGTTAATAAAACCATGACCAAAATCACCAACAACAACCAAATCGTAATTTGTAATCTCTTGGTCTAAATAAGCTGTAATCTCTTCTGTTAATTTTTCGTTAATGGGTTCCTCATTGATATATTCTATTTTAAACAGTTTGTTATTTCTATAAGCATTAACTATCCTTTTTTTGACGGTAGTGGGAGAATTTTTTTTAGTAAACGTTTTAAGTTCAATGTTTTTACCTAATGAATTAGTGATAAAATCTAATTGTGGGTTTTGATCCCCTGTCAGAGTAATTAGTTTTATTTTATTTACAAAATTACCAATATGATTAGCGATAGCTAAAATGCCCCCGGGGTAAATCTCTCGGTCACGATATTCTACTGAAAGAATGGGGTCTTTAACTGCTCTCCCTTTGAGTTCAACAAAAACGTAATGGTCAATAATGGTGTCTCCAATCACCAAAACATTAAGGCCCTTAGCTTTATCTAATAAATTATTTATCTGTTCAAATTTAAAAGTATTAACCACTTTTTTTAAATATTCTTCCATCAACAAACCACGATTAAATCTGTATTTAATGTTTTATAAACTTACTGAAACAGCATTCTGGTTAATGTAATTAGTTAATGCAATTGGTTAATGTAATAAGCGCCAATAATACTTTATTTCCTGCAAGTCAATAATCTTAAAAATGAATAAGCTAGTTAAGTATACAGTAATAGCTATAAATACTGAAATAAATAATTCATACCAAGGAGAAAAAGGTAAAAAGTATTTAGCAGTAAAAATAGTTGAAATAAATAATAACGCAGCAAAAATTTGTTTCGGCCACTCTTTAAGGGGAAATCTTATTTTCAACACTCGCTGGATTTTAACAGTAGTTAAGATTAATACCAGCCCGTAACTAAGGGTGGTTGTGATTGCTGCTCCATTGATGCCCAAGGAAGGAATAAAGAGCATATTTGTACTTAAATTAACAGCAGCAGCTAAAATAGTAATTTTTGCTACTATTTTTGGCTGACCCATTGCAGAGATGACTGTATTATTAACCATGGCGACTATAAAAAAAAGCGCCCCGATTAGCAATATTTGTAAAGCTAAAGAGCCAGTTTGATATTCAGCGCCAAAAAAAGTGATAATAAAAAACTTAGAAAATGCAAAAACAGTAAAAATTATGGGAATAAAACAAACAAAAGAATATTTATGTAGCAAACTAACACCTGCAGATAATCTTCGATAATCCTTTCTGGACCATAATTCTGAAGAAATGGGAAAAGTTGTGGAAGAGACTGCCCGCCCAATAAATAAAATCATTAGAGCAGAAGGTAAAACTACATTGTAAATACCTACTTCTGCCAATGGTCGGAAATAAGTTAAAATTAATGTATCCGTATAACCTATAATTGTTCCGGCAAAAGAAGTAGCAAATAAAGGAATGCCAAACAAAACTACCCGTTTGGATACCAATTTAAAATCAGTTATTTTATTGGAAAAAAATCCAGAGAGTTTGCTTGCAAAGGGGGCATAGATACAAAAAAGTAAGGGACAAACCACAACATAAGCAAGCATAGGAGCATATATGCCAAAACCAAATTTAAAAAAAATAAAAGCACAAACGAGAACAATTAAATTTTTAGTAAATTCAACTGACGAGAACAGAAACATTTTTTGAAACCCACTAAAGATTCCTTTTAAAAGAGTAAAACAGATGCTAAAAACAACATAGACCACCACCAAAATAATAAGCGTAGAAGCTCGAGAATCTTTAAAATAATTCTCAGCAAGAAAACTAGAAAGCAAAAGAAACACGGCACTAAACACTAATGAACTGACAAATTGAAATAAGAAAACCCCTGATATGGCAGTTTTAATATGGTTAAATTGGTTATGGGCCCTAAATTCGGCAATGTGTTTTATTAAAGAAGAATCCAAACCCAAATCCCGAAAAAAAAGGAAGAAGAAGATGAAAGTTAAAACAGAAGAAAATAAACCATAATCTGCCGGCCCCAAATTTCTAGCTAAGACTATCCGGGTTAAGTAAGCAATTCCTGCAGCAAGAACAGACATTAATAAAGTGATGGAAACCCCACTAACTGCTTTTTTAGTATAATTCATTGTAATAGAAATTGCTTTAACAGATTTTTAAAGGTAGTGTTGTTTAGTTCTGATTAAAAAACTCGCTAAATACTTTCACTCGCTTTACTTTTGCTTACCAAACAATTTCAATTAAAAACACAAATAACTTTCCCATCAGAGACTGCTGTATTTCCACCGGCCCCTTTACAGCAATTGTCAATTTCCCGATATTTAGAACAAAACTCTTGGCCTTTGGTATCACATTTTTTTTGAATGCAATTATCATAACCAGTTTGACCCTTGTCTTTGATAGCTAACAGAGAAAATATTACCATTAATATAAGCAAGCCGTACAAAACACTTAACAACAATTTTTGAGCGAGATTCATTTATTTCACCTTGAATAAGATTATCCTATCTCCTACCTGTTGGATAGGAGTAAATAGCCCCGAACCCATTATTTCTTCATATCGTTTAGGTAGCAACTCTTTAGTTTTTTCTTCAGTAAAAGGCCCTTTGAAATATTTATAATCCATTGGCCCATTAATAATAAAATATTCATAATTATTTATTTTTAAAAATGAGTATAATTCCTGAGCATTTTTATTTAAAATGTCTCCCCTAAAACTAATTACTTCCTGACACCAATCACAGCTAAATTTTCCGAAACCAATAACTAATTTATCACGAGGAGAATATAAAAATACTTTTGTATTTACCGGAAGAGTATCAAATAAAGCACCATATTCCAATGGTTCTTGGGCGGTCATAAACGAACCAGAGGTAGGCCAATTAGCTGTATTCAATTCGTATTTCTGTTGGGCTGAAGTAAAAATAATTCCAAGAATAATAACTCCAACAACTACAAATTGTAAAATTTTATTCTTTCCAAAAAAGTTTTTTACAAAATAAAATCCTTCAGTAGCAACTAAAGCTACAGCAATTGCTAATAACATCCAAGTTCGGAAAGGCCCTCGGGCTACGGAAATAGGGAAAGTTGCCCCATTAACCCCCCAAAAAGTGAATATTAACCAAAATAAAGATAAACACAACCAAGCATTTTCTTTAGCAACAATTTTTGATTTATATTTTATTAAAAGACAAATTAACCCTATTAACGTTAATAAACTTAACACAACCCCAACCCCGATAGGATTGTTAATCATATTCTGACCTTGAGCAATAAAAAAATCATTAAAAGAATAAGCCCGTGCACCGGATCCGCCGGGGCGAGTCAAAAATCCTAAGATAATAGATATCTTGCTAAAAATAAGACCAACATAACCAATCGAACCGTTAGCGGTATTGGCCGTAGTAGTAATGACAGAACCAGTTGTGTTTATTATTGCGTCTCCAGAATAATAGTTTAATACTCCTTTAATGCCATACTTTACTACCATTGCTCCCCACCAGGAAAAAGATAAAAATATTCCAGTAACTAAAGCTAATGATTCATATTTCAAAAATTTCCAATATACAATAGAATTTACAACAATATAAATTAATAACATTGTAGTCAATTTTACCGGCTGTTCAAGATTTTGGGCAACCCAAACGCTTCCTACAATTAAAGCTGCAACAATGGCCCATTTTTTATCTTCTTTAACCATTAAAAAAGCGTACATCGCTGGAAAAAATAAAGTGATGACCAATGCGTGCGCCCAAATAAAATGACTTAAGTAGCAAGGAATAGCTGCTAAAACAAAGGTTGCAAAAAGAGCTTTATTCCGGTCACCAATAAATAATTTTGCAAATAGGTAAAAGAAAAGAATGCCCAAAGAAACAATTAAAGCATTAAAAAATTTAATCACCCATCTTAAATCCGGAGAGGTTTGATGAAGAACTCCCAACAAGACATCATAAGCAGGAGGATAAGGATCCATATATGATAATTTTTTATCCATGGTGTTCCCCGGCCCTTCGAATGGCGGATCGTAAGCATCTTTTTCGATAGCGACATATTTTACACCAACAGAGTGCCCCCACGGATCCTCATCTTCTAAGTAAGGATAACTAAATGCACCTTTAGTGTACATATACAGAGAAGCTAAGGTTAACAACAAAACTATAATAAGAACGATATCTGATTTGGTAATCTTAAAAAAAGAAATTTTTATATTTTTAATTAAAATTTTAATTTTTTTAATATTTTTTAGCAGAATAATAATCGGAAAAACAAGACTTAACGCCAAAAAGATCCTCCAGTCTAAAGGAATGCGAAATAAATTTAAAAAAATAGAAAGCAAAGGAAATATTCCAAATCCGATGGCTATGCGAACTAAATTTCTTTCTAACTTGCTTTCAGGTAATTTAAAAAAATAAGTTGCTGTAAATCCTAAGCCCCAAGTATATACAAAAAATAATAAAATTGTTATAATGTCCATTTTTATTTGTATGCTCTTAACTAAATTAACTAAATCTAACTTAGCAAATTATGATTATTTAAATTTATGTATTTTATAGGCTCTGTAGAAAGTCTTAAGTAAAAATACTGCCTACCTCAGGTTGCCCTGAG
>JBBSWB010000050.1:0-27117 GCA_038046465.1 Nanobdellota archaeon | reverse complement strand
TACTTTCGATATTACTATTGCTACTGCAAGTACCGTCGACAATTACTCCCAATCTTCGCAAATAATCGATTTTTTGATCATCGTGTTCAATATTAGCTAAACTAACTTGGTCTAACCCTGCTTTAGCCAGCATTTCTAAATCCACTAAATAAGTTTCGCCACCCCCAATTTCTAAAGGGTTGCCTTTAATAGTGGTCTTATAATGATTTATAGTTTCCATTCGGGATTGGTAATTATCCATGTGCCCAGCCAAAACAATCCCTTTAAGAATAAATACTGGATCAACAAGGTACTCTTCAATGAATTTTATTCTGAGCAGGGGTTTATGGTTTAATTGTAATCTGTCTTGGGTTAAAGGAGCATTATTATTCTCTTTGTTATTATGGGTGTGATGATTATCTAGAGCAAGATTAACCCAGGCATATACTTCATCAATCAATTCCTGGCGCGCTGCTTTGATTGTGTTAATATCCATGCCCGCAGCAGCAATCACATCAGGGATAGTCGCTTGTGGATATTTGCAGTTGTAGGTATTAAAAAGACCGTGTCCATTCTGTGCATGCCCTTGTATTGATTGGACGAGAAGAATATTCCACACTGGATCATGAAGGTCAAGAGCGATTTTAGATTTCATTTTTTCTAAATCTTCTTGCACTATTCTTTGAAAAAGAGGACTGTCCCGCAAGCTTAAACAAGAAAAAGGTCTTTTGTTGTCAATTATTTCTTCTAATGGTTTAACAGATTTTTCGTTTGTTTCTGGTAAAGTCTTTTCTTTCACTTTAGGTAAAGCCTTTAGCTTTCTTGGGTGTTACGCACGGAGAAGCAGAAAGAGCCGAACTTTAGTCCGGTTATGAATGCTCTTTTCAACTCCTGCTTCTCCGGCGTCACAAAGTGTGGGGATTAGAAAGCGCTGTTCAAGCCATGGACTTCAGTCCGTGGTCAGGCGCTTTCCCGCACTTTTATGACATAATTGGGTTTTATGGTTTTGTTATTTTTTTTATATAACACTGCTAACATGGCCGATTTTGTTTATCCGAATCACCTTTTCCACAAAACTTTCAATTTTTGACTCATGTGAAACTATAATTGTCTGTTTCAATTTAAGCTTTTCTAATATATCTCTTACTTTATCTAGTTGTTCTGTGCTAAATCCATCGGTAGGTTCGTCCAAAATTAATAAATCTTTCGTATTTATCTCATTAACTACATCGTTTATGGCCCGGTTTAAGGCTAAGCGGTAAGCTAGTGCGGCCGAGGTTTTTTCCCCTCCGCTCAGGTTCGGGAAAGAGATATCATACCCGTTCTGTTCAATTATTGGGGTAAAAGATTCATCAATCCGGGAAGAAACATTTTCATCATCGATGAGCACTGAAAACCAATCCTGAAAAATTTGATTGAAATGGCTGTGAATATTGGCCATAACTTGTTTTTCTATAGTATAAGTTAGCTTAAGAAGGTATTCTTCCAGCCAATGGTAAGTTTCTTTTAATAAGATTAGTTTATTCTTTTCCAGATTAAGTTGATCAAGGCTTTTTTCAATCAGTTCCTGATATTTATTGATACTATTGATTTGAGTTTGCAGTCTGGCTATGCTGAGAGCAAGCTCTTTCTCTTCCATAGTAGTTCTAGCCAAGTACCTCTTTTTTTCTGCCATCAATAAGCTTAAATCTTTTTTATTGGCTAATTTTTCTTCCAAAGCCATAATTTTTTGAATGAATTTAACTTTCTGTTCTTCATTTTGATTTATTTGCTGATTTAATTCTAAGACATTTCTTTCTAAAATTTGTTTTTTGGAAAGTAAATGTAAATATTCCTGGATTTGGCTGATTTCTTTATCTAAACGTTCCAGATTGTTTTCTCGATCAATTTCTTCAATTTTTTGTTTTAAACTTTCTATCTCTATTAACCCTAAATTAAGTTGCTCCTCTTTCTGCCGGCCGAGCTCTTTTTTTTCTTGCAGTTGATAAAGTTCAAAATTAATCTTAATCAACTGATTCTCTTTAGATACAATCTGTTCAAGTTCTTTTTGAAGCAATTCTTTCTGCTGCAGCTTTGCTTTTTTTCTTTCCTGTACCAGCAGCAAGCTTTGTTCTGCTTGCACAATTTTATCCTGTTCTTGGCTGGTAATTTTATGTTTATGATCAGAAGAAACTTCCTGCAGGCAAGTTGGGCAGGTGTTTAAAGAACCAATTTTTTCCTGTAGTTCTTTAGATTGAAAGAGAACCGTTTCAGTAGTAGTTATTATTTTTAGAATTTCCTGAATCTGCTCTTCAGTATCTTTTAGGTTCTGCTGTAAATTTTTTTTATTGGCGATTGCTAAACTTAATTCTTCCTGTAACCTTTCTTTTTCTTTAATTTTATCAGTTTGCCTAATTATTTCGTTAAGCTCGAATTGGGTTTTTTTAAGATTTTCTTTAAGTTGGCTTAATTTTTCTTGAAAAATAGTTTTTTTAGTTAACAGATAATTTTTTTGCAGTTCTTTTTCTTTTAATTCTGCTTTAGTCTGCTCTAACGTTTTATTTATCTGGTTTTCGGGCAAGGATAGTTGGGTAATCTCTAACTTTAATCTTTCTTTTTTTTGGTTAAGCTGCAAGTATTGTTCTTTTTTTTCATAAAATAAAGCTTGATCGGTTTTATATTCTTGTTTTAAATCTAAAAATTCTTTCTGCTGTAATTCTAGTTCTCCCAGTTCTTTATTTTGCTGCTGTAATTGCTCTAGCAGTATGTTTTGTCGGGGAATTAATTCTTCAGCAGCTTTCTTTAACGTTTCTTTCTCGGCAATCAATTCCTGGCGCTGCCTTTTTTGATCTTCCAAGGGTTCGGTTTTGGTTTTAAGAATAGCAATATCGGTGCGAGTTTTTTTAAGATAAATCTGTAAATTTTCACGGATAATTTTATATTTATCAATATTGAATATTTTTCTAAGCACGTCTAATCTTTCTTCAGCATCCTCCTGTAAGATCTGCTTCATCTCTTCCTGCGGAGTGTAAACTGTGTATCGATAAATATAATTTTTATTTTTATTTGCCAGTTCTTCTGGGTATTTAAGTAAAGAAATAATTTCTGCTTTAAGTTCTACAGGCATAAGCTCTTTTTGAACCTGATTAATTATGATCACACCAGGCATCTGCTTAATCACATCTTTTTCTTTTTTGAGTTTCCTTTTAATGACTATTTCTTGATTCTGTATTTGTAAAGATAATTCTACCGAGCCTTCTCTTGCTCCTTTGCGTAATAAAGCTTCTGCGGGAAGATCTGGCCGGGAGGTTCCAAAGAACGCAAATTCTATTGCCAGCAAGATGGTGGATTTTCCTGAACCGATGTCGCCAGAAAGTAAAGTTGATCCTTCCGTAAAATTGATCTCTTCCTTGAGGTAGGAACGGATATTTTCCAGCTTTAATTGTTTAAGAAGCATTAGGCAAATTAGTATAAATTTTGGCTTTATAGCTTTTTAGGTTTTGCAATAATATAATTAAAGCTTAGTAATGTTTATTAATAAGTTAACTAATAAATTTATTATTTTTTAATAAAAAAGGTGGTGAATGATGGACATTAAAGAAATTCCGGTTGATCGTTTAAGAGGTTATGTTATCGGTTTTTTTACTCCTATGAACGGAGGAAAAACTGAAGCTTTGGTTAGCGAATTAGAGCGGGCCAAGCATTCTGGGTTTAATGTTGTCGCTTATGGGAGTACTTTGAATACCCGCGATTCTGGTTGCTTACAAATTGATGAACGAATAAAATTTCCTGCAGTTTCTTTATCTTCAATAAAAGAACTAAAAGAAGATTTAGAAAATAGATTAAATGTTTTAGAACAAAATAAAAATAGTCCGGGCAGCTCTAAAATCAATTATAACGGAGTAGAACATAGTAAAGGTTTGCCTTTGTTGGCAGTGGGAATTGACGAAGCCAATTTATTTACCTTATCTGAAAGAGCAGCCCAAGATTTTGTTGAATTTTTGCCCTGGATTCGTGAAAAAGATTTGGTTTTATATGTTTCTGGATTAGAATACGATTTTCGAGATATGAATTTTGGAAATATCGACGCAGTCATAAGGAAATTAAACGTTAAGATCGATAAAAAACCGGTCTGCAAAGCAATGAAAAATGGAAAACAATGCGGGATGCCCGCTAATCATACTCAACGAGTATGGTTAAAAGATTTTGCTTCTGAAATCGGATGTGCTGATTTAATCGACCAGTTAGGAGATTACGATTTTGCATCTAAAGAAGGTAATTTAATTTCCGGTTATGTTCCTGCGCCTTTTTTTGATAAAACGGTCAGAATTGAACAAAAGAGAGAAGATGGAAAGCACCGCATTGCTTATTTACCCACTTGCTGGGGTTGTGCTAAAATCCCTTTTAAAGAAGAAACTTTTACTGTTTATGGGGCAATAATAAACAAAGAAGATCCTACTCAAGCAAAAGTTGATCTATTGGTTCGGGACAGAATTTTAAATTTTCTGGTAGAAGAAAACTGGGTTGAGAAAAAGGAAAATGTTTTCACGCCCATAAATTACCACAAAAATCAGCTGGGAGGCTATTCTCCCCATTAATGAGGATTATACAATTTTTCGACAATAAGGGAAAAATTCGAAGAGCTGCAAGGAAAACCTGAACAGTTGCGAGAGTTTTACTCTTGTGGCTTATTGAGATAGGATGCAAGGGTTTTTGAGTGTATATAAAAAAAGAAAGGATTATAAAGTTCTCGCATTTTTTATACTCGGGTGATAATTAATGGCAATATGGTTTAGAAAGAAAGAAGAATTAGAAGGCGATATAGATTTGATGCAACAGGAGATTGCAGAGTGTATTAGCTTAATGAAAAAAGGAAAGATTAAGGAAGCTGATACAAAGCTTTATATGATACATGTGCAATTAGACCATCTGAAGAAATTAATTAAAAAGATAAACCCGTAAATTATAAAAATAAATCTAATAATTTTTTCTATTATTATTATTAAGACTAAAAATCCAGAGTAACATTAAACTTAACAATCAAAACTAATTAATTAAGAATTTATAAGAGCTACTGGAGCCAAAACCCCAGATTGCTCAAAAACACACCTCTTTTTCCTCAGTAAGGAATCAGATGGTTAGAAGGTAATTTTATTAATTAATAAATGTTTGGTTTTAGAAAATCCTAACTCTCACTTAAACCTTTTAATACTCAACTCCTCTTCTGGCGCTAGTGCCCGTATTATAATAATGCCGACTCATTTTCATTTCAGTAATCAAATCGGCAGCAGCAAGTATTTCTGCAGGCGCATTTCTTCCAGTAAGAATAATTTCAACCAGTTCCGGCTTGTTGGTAATCAAGTTAAGCACTAATTTGGGATTAATAAATCCGAGGTGCATACTTAAATTAATTTCATCTAATATCACCAAATCATATTTGCCCGACAAGATTAATTCTGAGGCTTTATTAAAACCTTCTTCAACATAATCTCTTTGAATGTCGTCATTAAGAAAACAATATTTACAATCGCCGCAATCGATATCTTCGTGCACAGAATTAAATTGTTCTGGTTGAGTTAGCCCCGGATTAAATCCGCTTAATTTAAGCTGTTTTGGCTGCTTGATGCAAGGGCGGCCAAACTGTAAGATTTTAAAATTAGGAAGATAATTGTTAGCAGCAACATATTCTCCAGTATATTTGCCCCCTTTCATAAACTGGATCATCACTACTTTCAAGCCCTGCCCGACTGCTCTTAAGGCCAAGCCTAAAGCAGCAGTAGTTTTTCCTTTACCATCCCCAGTATAAACATGAACTTGTCCAGCTTTCATCTCTAAAAATTTAATTTGTTTTTCTAAAAATATTTTTTGTTAAATTTTTTGTAACGACTAATTAACGAACAATTATAATCTTTAATATCTGTATGTTTGTTTAAGGTTTTTTATTATTATCCAATATTAATTTCTTCAGCATTAATTATTCTCGCCAATATTGATTACTTGGTCTTCATAGCTTCCATCACGGTAAATAGTGATGCCTTTACATTTAGCTTTCCAAGCGTACAAGTAAGCGTCTTCAACATCTTTGATAGCTGCAGTATGCGGAAAATTAATGGTTTTAGAAATGGAATTATCAACGTGCTTCTGCAAAGTAGATTGCATTTTTACGTGCCATTCTGGGCTAATTTCTTGAGCGGTAACAAATACGTCTCTAATCGATTTAGGGATATCTTTAAATTCTTGGACGCTGCCTACATGAGCAATATTCCTAATTAATTCTGAAGAATAAAATCCTTTTTCTTTAGCTACTTTTTCAAATTCAGCATTAAGGTAAACTAATTCTTTATCCCCCAACAACGATCTTTGATAAGAGATAGCAAACAGAGGTTCACAGCCAGAAGAAGCTCCCGCTAAAATGCTGATAGTTCCAGTGGGGGAAATGGACAGGCAAGTAGCATTACGCATTTTTTTACCTGCTTTCTCATGCTCTGATTCTTTCCAGGCCGGAAATACCCCTCTTTTTTCAGCAAGTTCAAATGATTTTTGGTATGCTGATTCTTTGATAAATGAAACTAATTTTTCGGCGATAACTAAACCTTCTTCAGAATCATATTTTATTTTTAGTTTAATTAACAGGTCTGCAAAGCCCATTATTCCCAATCCAAATTTTCGGGTGTTTTTAGTCTGTTCCTCAATTTTTTTAGAAGGATAAGAATTCATATCAATAACATTATCCAAAAAATGAACCGCAACCCGTACTCCTTCCCGCAAATCTTCCCAAGCAATATCTTCCGGTTTAGACTCCAAATCATATTTGATAAATTTATTTAAGTTAAGCGATCCCAAGATGATTCCTTCATAAGGAAGAAGGGGTGCTTCGCCGCATTGGTTAGTTGTTTCAATTTCCCCTAAGTTTTTAACCGGATGTTTTCGATTAATCTCGTCGATAAAAATCAATCCGGGATCCCCAGTTTTCCAGGCATTTTGAGTAATCATAGCAAAGACATCTTTTGCTCTTAATTTACCGACAAATTTGTCTGATTTTGGATTTACTACAAAATATTCCCGATCTGCTTCAACTGCTTTCATAAATCGATCCGTCACAGCAACCGAAAGATTAAAATTTTTAAGTGAAGGCTGGTTACGTTTAGCCTCGATGAATCTAATGATGTCGGGATGGTCCACCCGCAATACGGCCATATTTGCACCGGGACGAACCCCTCCTTGTTTAATCGTTTCCAATGCTTTATCATAAACTTTCAAGAAAGCTACCGGGCCGGCAGCCACGCCAGCGTTTTTACCGACAAAATCTCCTTTTGGTCTTAATCGTGAAAATGAAAAACCCGTTCCACTGCCCCGTTGATGGATTAAAGCAGCATGTTTCAATGAATTAAAAATACCTTCCATATCGTCTTCTACCGGCAGAACAAAACAGGAACCCAATTGCTGGTTATTTGTTCCTGCATTCATCAATGTTGGTGAGTTAGGCAGGAATTTTAATTCTGTCATCAAATTAAAAAAGGTTTCTTCAGTTTTTTTTACGTCTTCTTTAGCTGCCCCATAAATAGCATCTGCTTTAGCAATATTCTTAGCAACTCGTTGTAACATCCCTTTAGGTGTTTCTATGATTTCCCCTTCCGAATTTTTAAGTAAGTAACGCTCTTTTAGGATTCGTAACGCTTCATTAGAAAAAATTAAATTTTCTCCTGCTTCTTCCTTGCCTAGAATCAAAGCTCTCCTTTCTCTTTCTTCATCTTTTTTGTGGCGGTAAAGGATGTATGCTTTAGCAGTTTGCGCCTGCCCTTCTTCTATTAACACTTTTTCAACTAAATCTTGTACGTCATCAACGGTTGGAGGAGAAGCCTTGCTAAAATTTTTGTTTAACAGCTTAACCACTTCTTGGGTTAACGAATGAGCAAGATTGGGGTTTGGTTCATCAACTGATTCTATTGCCTGAGAAATTGCTTCTTTAATTTTTTCTACATCAAAGTCGACTATTTTTTCATCTCGTTTGATTATTTTTTTAATTTCAGTCGGTTCAGATACGGGTGTTTTTTCTTTTTCTTCAGTCATTTTTGATATCAAATAGGCCCATAAAAAGCTCCTAAATAAGCTTACCAAGGGCCTTATAAATATGTTTAAAACTAGTCTGATATAAAAAATTTAGGTTTTTTAGTTGAATTTATGCTAAAACTCTTAACTGCACCCGGTAGTTTCTCCGCACACTTCACAGAGCATGCAGGTGCCGTTTTGCCTTAGTTGGGCAGCACCGCAAGAAGAACATTTTTTTTGCAGAAGGGTTTTGGTTTCAGGATTTTTAATTTCGGCATCTCTGATTACAACAGATTTAGGCAAATTCGAAGAATCATAAGAGCTCTCTTCTTCAAACTCCTGTAAAAAGGATTGCAATTCGCTGATCAGCGGATGCCCTTCTAAATTTAAATCTAGCTTCAGGTTGTTAGCAATCACTCCGGGTTTAAGACCTTGTCCTAAACCTAAACTAATCGTGTTTACTAACGCATTCATCATCAATTGCTGAGTTAAAGATAGGTCATTAATGTTATAGGAGATGTCCGTAACTTTTCCCGAATTTAGATTTGCAGAAAGAGTTAAGGTTTTTGCTCCTACTTTTACTTTTTTCCTAATAATTTCTTTAACAGTTTTTTCCGTTTCCTTTTTTTCTTCTTTTTCCTGCAATATTTTGGTTAAGCAAGAATGTTCCTGGAAATTTGAAGTCAAGGGTTGTGATAATTTACATCCGTCCCGGTATAAAGCAACTCCTTTGATCATCATCGTCCAGGCATCGTAATAAACTTTTTTAATTTGTTCAATGTTCCATTCCCGAGGCATGTTAACGGTTTTAGAAATAGCGCCAGAAATAAAAGGCTGCACTGCGGCGACCATCTTTAAGTGTCCATAAGGATGGATAAATCTTTTTCCTTTTTTACCGCAATTATTGGCACAGTCAAATACCGGATAATGTTCGTCTTTTAAATGAGGAGCACCTTCTATCGTATTAGTGCCGCAGACATATTCATTGGCTAAGTCTATCTCTGCGGAAGAATATCCTAAAGCGGTAAGCAGATCTACTGATTTTCCCTGCATGATCCGACAGTAAGTTTCTTCACCTAAAGTCCAGCGGTTAAAAGGATAGCGAATATCGACGGCATTTTTTAGTTCGGCATCAATTCTTTTTATTTCTTCTAAACGCAGGCCTTTATTTAACAGTGATTCCGGATTGATGGTTGGGCATTTTTCCAAAGAACCATGCCCTAAACAATAAATAATGATTTCTTTTATTTGTTCTTTATCATAACCCAATCGTTTCAAGGATTTGGGTACAGATTGGTTTACAATTTTAAAAAATCCACCGCCGGCCAGCTTTTTGTGTTTTACTAAAGCATAATCAGGTTCAATGCCAGTAGTGTCGCAATCCATTACTAAACCGATGGTTCCAGTTGGAGCAATAACAGTTACCTGAGCATTTCTAAACCCTTTCTGTTCACCTAATCGCAAAGCTCTATCCCACGCATTGCGCGCAGCTTCTAATAATTCTACTGGACAAACATATTGGTCAAGAGCGATAGGTTTTACTTGCAGGGTTTCATAATTTTTTTCACCATATGCGGCGCGGCGATGATTTCTGATTACTCGCAGCATAGCTTCTTTATTTTCTTCAAATCGTTCAAACGTACCCAGAATACCAGCCATCTCTGCGGAAGTAGCATAACTCTCACCAGTCATTATTGCGGCTAAGGCTGCCGAAATTGTTCTCCCTTTATCACTATCATAAGGCACGCCTTGGATCATCAGCAAAGCTCCGATATTGGCAAATCCTAATCCTAAAGTTCGGTACTCGTAACTCTTTCGGGCAATTTCTTCAGACGGGAAATGAGCCATCAGCACGGAAATCTCTAAAGCAATGGTCCACAACCGGAGTGCCTGCCGGTATCCCTGCACATCAAATCTTTCTTTATTTTCATCATAAAACTTAATTAAGTTAAGAGAGGCTAAATTACAAGCGGTATCGTCGAGAAACATATATTCGCTGCAAGGATTACTGCTGTTGATTCTTCCTCCAGCTGGGCAGGTATGCCATTCATTGATGGTCGTATCATACTGCACTCCTGGATCAGCAGAAGCCCAAGCACAATAACCAATATCATTCCATAATTTTTCTGCCGGAATCACTTTGAGGGTTTCTCCAGTTCTTCTAGCTTTTAATTTCCAATCCTTTTTTTCGTTTAAACATTCAAAAAAAGCATTAGGAATGCGAACCGAATTATTGCTATTCTGTCCAGATACAGTTACATAGGCTTCTGATTCGTAATGAGTATCAAATTCGCGTAAAGGCAAGGTGCGTCCTTGTTTGGTTAAATCTAAAGCTCGAACCAGATAATTAAGCGGTATTTTTCCTGCAGCTGCTTCGCGCAAAGTCCTTTGCACTTCTTTATCTTCCAGAGGATTTTCTTTATTCTTAGCTGCTTCAATTAAGTTAGTAATTTTTTCCTTAAGAATTTTACTTCCAGCAACTAAGCCGGCAACTTTTTCTTCTTCTTTTACTTTCCACCAAATAAATTCTTCAATTTCGGGGTGATCAAGATCTAAGCAGACCATCTTAGCCGCTCTTCTGGTTGTTCCTCCCGACTTAACGCTTCCGGCAGCAGCATCAAATATTTTAAGAAAGCTCATTAATCCGGAACTGGCTCCTCCGCCAGAAAGATTTTCTCCTTTTCCCCGTAATTGCGAGAAATTACTTCCCGTTCCACCACCATATTTAAACACGCGTGCTTCTCTTACTAATAAACTAAATATTCCCCCTTCTTTTACTAAATCGTCGTCAATATGTTGAATAAAACAAGCATGGGGCTGGGAGCGCGTATAAGCATCTTGAGAATATTCTAATTGCTTAGTTACCGGATTTATGTAACTATGTCCTTGTGCTAATCCGGTATGCCCATAAGCCCAATTCAGTCCGGTAGTAAACCATTGGGGGCTATTGGGAGCAGCATATTGGTTGATGATCATAAAGACCATTTCATCATAAAAAATATCTGCGTCCCGTTTGGAAGCAAAATAATTATGTTTTTCACCCCAGTATCGCCAACAGCCGGCAATCCTATGGGCGACTTGTTTTATGCTGGTCTCACTTCCCAGAATTATTTTTCCATTTTCATCAAGCAAAGGTTCGCCGCTGCGATTTTTTAAAGGAACGCCCGTTTTTCGGAAATATTTTTGGGCAAGAATATCCGTAGCCACTTGACTCCACGTACGTGGAACTTCCACGTTGTCCATCTGAAAAATAATTGAGCCGTCAGGATTTTTAATAACGGAGGATCTTTCTTCATAAATACATAAATCAAAAGGGTTAGTGCCTTCTTTAGTAAAATATCGGGATATTTCCAGTCCTCTTTTTTCAGTAATAATGTCTTGTGTTTGCTCCATTTTTAATCAAGAGGAGATATTTAATTCAAATTGGTTTAGTTTAGCTAACTAATAAAATAAATAGTCCACCCCCTTTACTGATTTTAATGATAGTTTCTTAGTTTATTTAAATGTTTTTTATTACTGGAAAATACCTATTTCAGTTAATTGATTTGATGAGAACCAATTATTACTGTTGAAGAACTAATCACTGATCTATCGCTGATTTTATTTTTTTGTAAAATAATTACCTTTAAATAATCTAGATAATTCCTATTAGTTATGCTATTTATACTTAAATGCCTGTATTTTTTCCTGCCGGCTTATTTTGCCAATATGGCTCCGGTTTTGTTTAAGTGGATTCCTTTAGGTAATCAACCTATTTATCAGAGGTTATTCGGAAAAAACAAAACCTGGCGGGGTTTAGTTGTAGCGGTGCTTACCGGAGCATTAGTTTTTTGGCTGCAAAAATATTTTTATCTGAGAGGTTTTGAACGCCTGGCCCTTATTGATTATGGTGGATTTTCAATATTGCTGGGTTTTTTGATGGGCGCAGGTGTTATTTTAGGCGACATCATTAAAAGTTATTATAAGCGAAAGAACAACCTTAAGCCCGGGCAACCTTGGCCGGTCTGGGATCAATTAGACTTTGTTTTTGGCGGATTGCTGTTAAGTTTTTTCGTGTACATTCCTCGCGTAGAAGTTGTTGTGGTTCTGTTAATAGCCAGCCCTCTTTTACATATAGCTGCCAATCATATCAGTTATTGGCTGAAGATTCAGAATGTTAAGTGGTAGAAATAAATGAGCTATTTAACTTTTTAATTTTTCTTTAATTTTTTTATTATCCACTGCCCCTGTTTTACTAAAGAATAAACATAAGTAATTCCAGCAGTTAAACAAATTAGATTCACCAATAAAAGAGAGTAAGGCAGCGCAGGATAGGTAAAGATCATTAATAAAATCAAAGTGATCGTTCTAATAATTATCAGCGGGGCAGCGGTTTTATAGATTAAATGAACCACAGTAGTTAAACAAAACAGCCCGAGGACAAAATACGCATAATAACCGTTTAGAAATAATATTAATTTAATCAAAACTAGGAATTCTACAATTCGGTCAGTACAAAAATCAAAATATGCTCCCCATTTAGTTGGTCCACTGATTCTGGCTACCACTCCGTCTACACCATCAAAGAGGAGGTGCAGTAAAGCAAACAGAACGAACAGCCAGTAATTATCAAATAAGAAATAAGCTGCCAGTAGGCCAGCAATTAATGAATAGGAAGTCAATTGGTTGGCAGAAATATGTGCCTTCAATAGTAGCTTACCTACTTTATGCAGTTTCTTGCTGCGGTATTCTCTAAGTTTAAGGATCGATTTCATTTTTTGTTAGAGCGACTACTTTTTTATAAACAATTTCTTCCGTAATATATATAAAGTAACACTATAAAAAAGT
The DNA here is from genome assembly GCA_038046465.1 of Nanobdellota archaeon. Lineage (GTDB taxonomy): Archaea > Nanobdellota > Nanobdellia > Woesearchaeales > GW2011-AR9 > JBBSWB01. The sequence continues at coordinate 14,283 of JBBSWB010000050.1, read as the reverse complement.
TACTATGGGCCTATATAAACTAGAAGTCGAGAAAGCCATTGCTAAAATCAAGAAAGTTAAGGCTAAGACGGTCTGCATTCAGCTACCGGAAGGTTTGAAACCACAGGCTAATAAAATTGTGGATCAGATCCAGGCAGAAACCAAGGCTAAAGTGCTAATCTGGTTAGGTAGCAATTATGGTGCTTGTGATCTTCCATTAGGATTAAGTCGAATGGGCGTAGATTTGCTGATTTCCTGGGGACATAACCCTTTTCATAAACAAGAGAGGGGATGGTAGAATGGATATTTTATTTTTAGAAGCTCCTTTTGCAGGAAAAGTAGAATTGGGTTCAGAAACGGTAAAGTATCTGAAACAGAAAAAATATCAAACTCTGGCTTTATTTGCTTCAGTCCAGTTTGTCAATAATTTGGATACGGTAAAAAAGCAGTTAGAAGAAAATCAAATAAAAGTTATTATGCCTACCCCAGATCGGGCCCATGTACCGGGGCAATTGCTGGGCTGTAATAGTTTTCAGAATTCTTTAAATCTTAATCAAGAAGTGGACAGTTATTTGTACATTGGTGATGGGTATTTTCATCCCCTAGCTTTAGTTTATGGACAAAAAAATAACCTTAATTTTAAAGAAGTAATCTGCAATGATCCGGTTGCAAAGAAGCTGTCTGTATTAACTATTAACGACGTGAAAAGCCTTCTTAAAAAGTATAAAGGCTCCCTGATTAAATTTTTAAGTTCAAAAACAGTCGGAGTTATTATTACTATTAAACCCGGGCAGGAGCAGTCCAAGCCCAGTTTAAAATTAGCTGGAAAGTTTCCAGATAAACAATTTTATTATTTTGTCGACAATGCTGTTTCTTTTGACCAGTTAGAAAATTTTCCTTTCATTGATGTCTGGGTCAATACCGCCTGTCCCCGCCTGGGTTTTGACGAGCAGGAAAAGTTTAGAAAAGGAGTTATTAATTTAACTGATGCGGTAAACGCAGCAGAAATTCTGAGCCGGGAAAGTGTGTTGAGTAGAGTGTAAAAAATGAAAACGAATAAACTAGTGCCCGCATTTAATCGCGCTTTTGCAGAGACTTTGCTAGACTATTATCCTCGCGGAACGGAAGAAGAAAGGGCTTTGGCAGCAGCAGAGATGTATGGTAAAAAAGCAGAAATGGAAGTTGCTTTGCAGCAGCGTAAAAAGGAAAGAGGCCTTTTTGGAGTGTTTAGAAGCAGTGGAAAAAGTTTAATCGAGGTTTTGGAAGAAGTTTGCCAGCCGGAATCAATTTTAGGGTGGGAATTGACTCTCGATGAACAAGCGGCAGATGATGGAAAGAAAAAGACGCCAAATGAATGGTTTGATTACTGGAGCAACATTACTGATGGCCGAGTGATGGCTTCTATGGGCGATTTATACCACTCTTTCAAAATCATTAAGAAAATGCATGAGCAGGGAACTGAGCAAGAGCACGCAAAAGCCAAATCGTTATTATTCAGCCTGCGGGACGATTGCGACTGGACGGGAAAGCAGAATTGGTTAATCTCCAGCACTAGGCTGTTTTATTCCGGAACGAGTCTGGATGCCCGGATTATCCAACATTACCGCTGTCCCCGGCCGGAATTGGTAAAAGAAACCATTGTGGAAGTGCCAGTATACCGGGGAACGCCGCTTAAAACAATCGTTAATGAGCAGCAAGGATTAGCTTATCTGCAAGCCTTATTTGACACCGAGGATGATGCAAAAACCATCCTGCAAACGCTGGAATTTGTGAGCGGAAAACGCGGAGATAGCTTAGTTAGCTGGACGGCTAATACAACTACCAAGGATACACAATATACTCGCGCCAGTCATCCACAACGGGCGGCTGGGTTTGAGATCTACGGTAATCAATTCCGTGTTGTTGGCAGCAACTTCAAGAACGACCTCGGTTGTTCTCGTGGAGTGCGCCTTTAAGTTTATATTTGAAATACATAAACTGATTTCAATTAAAGTAATCTATTTAAACTAGGTAAATATTTCTTAGCTATGGTGAATTTGAAAAGTAATGTTTACCAATTAGAAGAGATTGAAGAAAAGTTAACCTCTATTATTAAGATGTATCAATCTGGTAACCTGGAAGGTAGGAAAGTTCTGTTGGACCTTCAAAAATATATGTCCAGATCAACAGATAAAAATATCCGTCAATTCCACCAAAAGATTTCTCCTCTCTTGCGCAAAACCTGGAAATTACGAGATAGTTCTTTAGTGACTAAAAGTAATCCCGAAGGCCTAGATTGGAAGAAAATAAGAATGGCTGTGGAAGGTTTAGAATCGGTACTAGTTGAAGTAAATTCATATTTATCGGACGTACTTACTGTAACTGAAATCAACTCCGAACGAAAAATAAAAGCAGAAAAAACTCTCTTAGGACATGAGCGAGCTCGCTCAGAAGAAGAAGCAAAAAGCATCAGCTTTGAAGAAAATATCCAACATATTAAAGAGGATCTGGCGGGGATTTGGGTGGTACGTCCGGGATGGTTTGGTTTCTTGACCAAGAAAAAATTTTATTTATTTAGGGCCGCTAGTTATCGAGCCTTATTCCACGCAAAGATTAGTTTGGAAGCCATAAAGAATTCAAAAAATCGTAAAAAGGTTGAGTCTATGATTATGGTTATTGATAATCTGTCAGAAGAGATGGGCAGAAATTACTCCAAAGCAGACGTGAAACCTACTTTTCAGCGGTTGATTGCCATGGTTAATAGAGATATACCTTCTTTAGAAGCAGAGCTAGAAAAAATAGAAAAAGCAGGGCACATAACCGGTTACCGTTGACTAATTCTCACTTTTCCGACGGATAATCGACGGAAAAAAGGGAAAGTTTTAAATACTAAAAAAATTTCCTTAATTTTATGAAAACTGTAACAGTTTTCAGAATTGCCGAAAAACACAAGAGGTGGGTTAAATAATGGCACAAGTTGTAGCAAGAACCGGTGTTAAAAAAGTAAAAGGTTACCTTTACTTTGTTGATAAACACGGAAATGTAGCTCGAGCAGTAATGAGTCGAGCAGGCCGAAAGAAAGGCAAAACTAGAACAGAAGTAGTAGCCAAAGCTGGCGTTAAGAAAGAAAATGGATACCTTTACTTTGTTGATAAACAAGGAAATGTAGCTAGAGCTAAAATGGCTCGTGGCAGAAAAGCAGGTTCAAGAAAAGCTGCAAAGAAAAAAGCAGTTAAGAAAAAATCCGCTAAAAGAAAAGCTGCTAAACGCAAACCAGCTAAACGAAAAGCTGCTAAGAAGAGAAGAAGATAAGTTTTTTCTTTTTTTCTTTTTTTAATATTTTTTAAACCTATATCTGGGGTTTATTTTTCTTCTTTTATTTCTTTAATATATTTTTAACGTTTTTTAATCGTGTTCAATATTTTTTGTTCTTCTATTTTTTGTATTTTTATCCAATATTTTATAAATTCAATCTTATTTTTTGATTTTATGGGTAATTCTTCTAAAGAAAACCGGTTGAATGAGCTTTCTCCACAGGAATGGCTGCCTTTTACCAAAACCTGGTTTATCCATAATCCGGCTAAACGAAGCAGTAAAGAAGTTCTGCATCCGGCAAAATATCCAGAAGATTTGGTGGAAAAATTTATCTGCTTTTTTACCAAAACAGGCGAGGTAGTGTTTGATCCTTTTCTAGGTACAGGAAGCACGGTAATTGCTGCTGAACGAGTTGGTCGGAAAGGGATCGGCATCGAGCTGCAGAAAAAATATGTTGACATCACCAAAGAACGCCTTAAATCAGAACATCTTAAATCTGAACCTATTACCTCAGGATTAATTATCCAAGGAGATTCCCAAAAAATAAATTCCTTATGGAAAAAACACCACCTGCCGGAAATTGGTTTAGTAATTACTTCCCCTCCTTACGGACCGATGTTGAACAAAACCGGATTGATTTCCAGAGATAGAACTGAGAAAGGTTTAGATGTCAATTATAGTGATGATCCGGAAGATTTAGGAAATGCGTTAACTTATGATATTTTTTTGCAAAAATTAACAAATATCTTTTTAAACCTCAAACCCAAAGTGAAAGAAGGGGGGCATATAGTGGTAATTTTACAGAATTATATGCATAAAGGCGAATATAAAATGCTGGCCTGGGATTTTGCCCGGGAAATGAGTAAGCATTTTCAGTTCAGGGGAGAAAAAATTTGGTGCCAGGACAATAAAACATTATATCCCTATGGGTACAGGTATAGTTTTGTTCCTAACGTGCATCACCATTACTGCCTGATCTTTAAAAAGATTAAATCCACCTAAGAAAATTAAATCTGTAAAAAAAATAAATCTGTAAAAAAGCAGCAAGACAAACAAGATAACAAATCAACAGGAGCTCAACTAAAATAAAACCAAAAATGAAAAAAGAATCAATTAAACGGGGTAAAAAAGATCCGTTACGAGTAATTAAAGAACATTTTCCAGGAGAAGATTCTTCTTTGCGAAGTCTTATTCATAGATTAAAACCGGGGGCAGTTGATACTATTGAGCTAAAAGTATCTGCGCCTTGTTTAGATTCACCTGAACATGAAGATGATCGGCCCGGTTATACTACTTTTCAAATTAATTTATATAAAGATCAAGCTAAAGTTGCAGAGCAAACTCGCACGGTCGAAAATGAATCTATGTTAAAACAGCTTATTGAAGAATGTGTTTATAGTTATGGCTGCGGACAAAGAACAAAGATTAATATTGTTATTGATTGTGAAGCAGCAGTTTTTCCTGCTTATTCTGTAACTAATTTAAATAAAAATTGATTTGTTTAAATTTTTTAAAGTAGATCATCATCATTATTATCCTCAAATAATTTAAGAAATATTTATATTCAAGAAAGATTTAAGCTACATTAAGTAATTGTTTAAGTTGTGTCAAATGAGGTGTTTAAGATGAATAATAGGATTTTGGGATTATTAATTTTGTTAACAGTTTTGCTGTTCTTAACCGGTTGTGTTTCTTCTGAAGAAAATATAAAAACGGAATTAGATGGATTATCAGGAGAAGAATTAAATGCGGTCGTTGAAGAAAGCGGAATAGAAAATGAAGCTGTGGCCGGAATGGCTCTATATAATAAGTATGCTCAAAAAAACGTCTTAAGCATCGCCAAAAGCATGCAGCAGGCAAAAGATAACTGCGTGGAATGGGTTTGCGATGAAATGGGACAGAAAAAAATATGTAAAAACACTGGATACAGCATTTCCTGCGGAGCAGGAAAAGAATGCATTAGTGGTAATTGTATTCCTGCCCTAGCTAATCCTTGCGGTAACAAATATATAAACCCCAGTGAAGATTGCGATGATGGTGGACAAAGTAATAATGATGGTTGTTCTCAAACCTGTAAATTTGAAATTTGCGGCGATGGGATTATTCAAACCAATTCTTGGGCAAGCTTTAAACAAGGAAAAGTAACCATTCCTGCCCATGCGGGCGAATTCTGCGATGAGGGTATGAGTAATGGAAAACCCAATAAGTGTAATAAAGAGTGCAGCGGAATTACTGCCCCGGTCTGCGGTAATAAAGTCGTAGAAAGTGGCGAAGTCTGTGACGACGGAAATAATAACAAAGGAGATGGCTGTGTTAATTGTAAAATAGAGGGCGGCTGGGAATGCGAGAAAGAAGTTTGCAAGTTGTGCGCCATTTCTTTAAAAGGATTAACTCACTGGTGGCCGGCAGATGGGGATGCTAAAGATCTTAAAGGCGGTGTAAATGGCAATGCTGGGAGCGGAACTACTTTCTCTTCTGGTAAATTAGGCAAGGCCTTTAATTTTAATGCGGTTAAGAATGGGTATGTGTATGTTCCAGATGCAGACAGCTTGGAATTTGGAACTCATGCAGATTCCAGTATTGAACTTTGGGTCAAAGCTTCTACTCCTGGAAAAATCTTAAGTAAGATGGGGGGAACTCCAGGAAACCCAAATTTAATGGCAGGTTATGAATTAATCTTAGAAGAAGGCAGCGGCCAATTTCAATTTACCTTGATGCAAAGCTCTGTAAAATTAACTGCGGGCACTAAAGCTGGAACACTCATTTCTCAAGAAGATAAGTTTTTTGATAAGTGGCACCACGTCATTGTAGTATACCATCCGGTAACCCCCGACGGAGTTTATTGCCCAAATCCTACTTATAATAATCCAGGGATTATTATTTATGTTGATGGGGTTAGAGAAACTAGTAAAGCTGTAGCGCCTATTTCGGCTTGCCTTGTTACCGCAAATGACGGTGGTTTGTACATTGGTCCCGGTAAAGGGCAAGATTCAAAATCGTTCAAGGGGCAGATTGATGAAGTAGGGATCTATAACTTTGCCCTTTCCGAGAAACAAATCAAGGATTTGTATGAAGCAGAAGCTGCCGGAAAGAAAAGGTGCAAGAATAGTTAACTTTAATTATTTTTTAATTTAATTTGGGTTTAATTATTTATTTTTTAATATTCTATTTTTTGAATATTTACTTTTTTAATTTTAATTCTGGTAATCTACTTTTTATCTCTTCCACTGCTTTCTCGACATCATCGTTATTAATTGTAAAAGTATACTTCTGCTGCTTTAAAGTATGGGCGTACAAAGGATCATAATATTTCTCTAACAGGATTTTAACTGCTGCTTGATATTTTTTTTCGTTAATTAATTTAACTATTTCTTCTTTATTTTCCCGGCTAATATTTTCTTTTAATTGAGGAGTGATCTCAATAATCTTTTTAATATTCTCCGGAGAAGAAAAATATTCTTTCACTGCTTCCTCAGCTCTTCGGTCGATGCTGCGGGTAACTAATACATTTATTCCTTTTTTCATAGCTGTAAAGAGAACAGCAGGAATTTCTACATTACCTATTTTTCTACTTTCCCCTTCAGTAAAAATATATTTTTCTTCATTAAGCTGTTTTAATCGATCCAGTAGCAGATTTTCAAATTTTTTCTGGGAATGGGGAGTTAAGCCAATTGCTCCATATAAACTGCCCCGATGCTGAGCTAAGCCTTCTAAATCTAAAGCATTGGGAAGTTTTTTTAGCAGTTCTGTTTTTCCTGAACAAGTTAACCCATACAAACAAATTATCTTTGGTTTAATCTTGAAATCTTTTAATTGCTGAAGAAGATAATTGCGAAAAGATTTGTATCCGCCTTCTAGTTGCAGGACTTTAAATCCAACTGATTCTAACAATGAAGCAATAATATTAGAACGCATCCCTCCTCTAGCACAATAAACAACAATAGTTTTATTTTTATGATCTTTTACTGCATTATAGATAGAAGGGATTTTGGTCGGAAATAATTCTAACCCCTTTTCAATCGCTTTTTCCCGTGATTGTTGTTTGTAAATTAAACCAATCTCGTGCCTTTCTTCATTTGATAGCAAAGGAACATTTACTGCTCCCAAAAGATGGTCTTCTGCGTATTCTTTGGGCGTTCTTGCATCTATAAACAGTGTGCTTTTAAGTTCAAATGCTGCTTCTACAGTTATTTTATTAACCACTGATTTAATTAGTTAAGAAGCGCTTTTTTAAATGTTTACTTGGGAATATGGATTAAACCTATCCGAAACAAATAAATACTAAACTGTTATTACTAATTACATTATTATTATTATCTAAAAAAAAGGTAGATAGATGCACCGAAAAAAAGCTAAAGTTAAACAGAAAAGTAAGTTTACTGCTGAAAATAAAAAAATAGCCATAATAGGTATAATTGGTTTAGTGGTAATTGTTTTATTATTTGGTGTATTTTTATTAAGTTCTCAAGAATCGTTTGTTGGAGATGCAATTAAAGCTTCTAAAACAGCCATACGCAATTATGTTGCTGCTTCTAAAATAGCTACTTCTGAAGCTTCTAAAACCGTAGCTTCTGAAAACGCACCCGCAGATACACAGTGCGTTATAGACTTATCTTATAAAATTAAAGAGAAATATCTTTGGAAATTAGACTTTGAAGACTTAGACGCAGAAGGTTGGATACAAGGGTGGGGTAAACCTTATAAGTATTCTAACTTTGAAGAGTTATCTAAATTTGAACTTGACAGTAACGTTAAACATAGTGGAAAATATTCTTTAAAGATTTCTGCTAAAGATCCAACAAAATGTCATGGCGTTCTAGGCATGACTGCTGGAGCTTATGGCGGCGGTGTTGTTGGCGTTGAACCAAATACAGAATATGTTATCTCTTATTGGGTTAAAGGAGAAAATATCATCAATAAAAATGCATATCTTACTATTTTACAGATATCTGGTAAAATTGAAGGCACTAATGCGCCTTTAAGTGAACCTTACTTTTGGGCTCCTTTTACTACAACCAATCCAAACTCGATTAATATACCTGAGTGGGAACACCGATTAGCAAGTATTCCGATTCCAGCTGATAGAAATGTGCTTTCTCCGAGTATCTTATTTCAGAGCGGTTCCGGAACAGTTTGGCTCGATGATATTATTGTAATGAAAAAGAGTGATTACGAAGCTTTGCCGGAAACGTCTTTAGAAGTAGAAACTAAAGTGGCTGTACAAGCTTCCAAAGTTCAAAGTTTATCTGGTCCTGGTGGAGTAGTTCCTGGAGTTAAAGATGTAAATGAAAAATCAGGTGCACCCGCATTACATTATTTTACTCGGGAAAATATGATTCAAGCTAAAGCAATTCTTAGAAATCAAAAAGATGTAGATCAGGAATATACAGTTAAAGCTTCTTTATATTATTGCAATCAACTGCTACAGCAAGTCGAAAAGAAAGTTACTGCTTCCGCAAACAGCCGAGCAGAAGTTGTTTTGATGAACATTAATCCGGGAACTTATGCTATAGGGGATTATTTATTAAAAGTTACTCTGGAAAAAAATACTCAGTTTGGCTTTCAAGTTATCGATTCAGTAGAACATGTTATCGGATTAAGATTAAAACCAGAACCTGATTTCTTTTATGGAATTGGAACCACTGCAGATACTACTCGTACAGCGGCTTATGAGCGATTAAAAAAATTAGAATCTTCTTATCTTAGCCCTTTATTTTATCGGGCTACAGAACCACCCGCTGCTGTTGCTGATGCTACTTTAGATGAAGGGGCGCCTTTTATGATGCGATTGATTCCGCACGGTGCTTTAGCCTTATTAACTCCCAAGATAGATGCTAATGGATTGCAATGGGCAGGATACCTTGGCGAAGGTCTTTCAGATGAAACGGTTTGGGTTAAAGCAGGTATAGAAATGTCTTCTATCGTAAAAAGAGTAAGCCAATTTCCATCCTTTTTCCCGCGAATTGTTACCAGCGACGATTTTAGTATTCATGGTGGCTGGGATTGGGCAACGAGAAATAAAGAACGGTTTAAACAGTTAACTGGTTTAACTGCTCCCCGCCCAACTGAATTCAATCCCGTTTATAAGTTTAATATGGGTTTAGAATTTAAACCTTATTTGCCTACAGAATTAAATAAACCGGGAGCTCTTGCTAAAATAATTATTGATAAATCCAAAGAAATGGAAATGGAGTTACCTGATTTACCAATAGAAAAATTTGAAAATAATAAATGGAGAATCAAAAGCACCCACTTTACTTTTGAAATTAGAGAGGAAGGAAATGAACTAAAAGTATACCGCTATGATCTTTACCCTACGCCTTTTCCCTCTCAAAGTAAAGCTGGAGCTGTTCCCGTAAATAATACTTGGTTAGCTTGGAATCGTTTCTTAAGCAAAGATGTATTGGGTGAATACAACAAAGCAGTTACGCAAGGAGTAGTAGAAGCCAATTCGAATGCAAAAATTGGTCCAATTCCCGGCGGGATGGGGTTGCCTTTATTTTATACAGATGGTGGGCATTATCCCCCTTACAACTTTGGTAAAAATGGGTTTAATATGCTTTCTTATTATATGTATTTGTCTTATTCACGCCCGATGCTGGGTTATTTATATTGGACGGAAATTGGTCGGATGGGTAATCGGGATTTACCGATGTATGTAATGCCCGAAGCCTACTGGCCTGAAGAATCATATATTTGGAATACTTTTTACTTGTTGATGGCAGCTGGTGTGGATGGAATTGAATATTGGATGGATACTCCTCAACCATGGGGTAATGCAGTTAGTCCAGAATTCTGGAAAGTGACCAAAGACGTTACTGGTCCAGTAGCTCAGAAATTTGGTTCTTTGTTTACTGCAATTCAGCCAGAAACAAGAAAAGTAGGATTGTTGGTGCCTTTTACTCAGGCAAGTTATGATCGGGATTACTCTCAAACCGCTGCTCAGTGCTCCTATGATAATCTATTATTAGCTGGCGTTGACGTTGAACCAGTGGCCGAAGAAGAAATCTTAGCTGGACGTTTAAAAGAGTATGATGCAGTGGTCTTATCCAGAGTTAACTGGCTACGCCAAGATGTATTTGATATCTTACAAGCTTCAAATATTCCAGTCATTGTTGATGCAGGTACTTTGGAAGGCGGAGCTGCTGCTTCTAACCTAGGATTAACTGGGAATAATGTTAAGAATGCCGGAGTGGAATTTGTGAAATGGGGCGGGTGTGCTTACCCCGATTATTCACAAGATTACGCTGATCCTGCGCACCTGCAAGAGATTCGTACTGCTATGGATCAATTTGTAACTCCAGAAGTTAAAATTAGTTCCGACACGATTATTTACAAAAAATATAAAGGCGGAGACGCAAAATATCTGTGGTTAGTGGATGTACATACCAAACAGGAATATGTAGAGGTAGCTAATACAGTTATTGGCAAGAAGTTGGGTAAGGATTTAATCAATAGCGATGGAACAGTTAACCAAGATATTAATCAAAAACAAATTGGTTATTTAACTAGCCAAAATATTTATTCCGGGCAGAATACTGCTACCGTAAGTGTAGCTGTGCCCTCAGAAGTGATTGTGGTCGATGTAATCAGTGGGAAGAAATTACCGTCAACGTATGACGGGCAAAAAGTAACCTTTGATATTTCTATCCCTAGATTAAAAGGAAAATTAATTGCATTTTATCGAGCTGAACCAAATTTTGTCAATATTGACATACCTTCAGTTACCGCTATCCGATCGGCAGCAATTAAAGCAATTATTAATGGCAACCAATTAACTCCAATTAAGATCAGTGTTAATAGTGTTTATGGTTATAATATTAAGGCTATATTCCCAATCCAAATCGAAATTGTTGATCCCTTTGGAAAGAAACACGCTTACTCCCGCTATGCCGCCACAGCAGGGGATGGGCAATATACATTACCAATCTTATTAGGAGAAAATGCACCTAAAGGTTCTTGGACCTTAACTGTAAAAGAACTATCTATAGGTCTGGTAAACAAATTTACTTTTAAGGTAGTTTAGAGTAGATTATATTTTTCTAGGCCAGTACATTGTTTAATTACATTATAAAAGTAAATAAGAAATATGCTGCCAATAATAAAGAAAATAACCATTTAAATAAAGATAAAAATAAAAAAAAGAACGAATTAAATTTTTTATTCTACAATCACAGTTCCTTTGACTGCTGCATAAGCAACAGTCCAAACGGAATAAGTTCCTGCTTTGTCAAACGTGTGTTCGTAACTCGCTCCGTAGAAAATCTTGCCCGGAGTTTTAGTCTGTTTAGTTTGGGTATTTTGAATTACCAAAACGGCATCCTTAACTTTGTCAGCAGGAAGAGCTTTGTTAGTAAAGACCACCGTATCTCCAACTTTAACAGTAAGTTTTTCTGGACTAAATCCATCAGAACCAATTATCTGTATTCCTTCTTTTACAGGTTCTTCAACAACTGCTTCTTCTACAACTGTTTCTGGTTCGCTTTCCGCTTCTGCTGCAGGTTCACTTGCTTCACCAACTACCGGCAAAGCAGCATCTGAGTTAACTTTTTCTGTACAGCCAACTGCTAATGCTAGCACCAGAATTAGTAAAGACACACACAAATATTTTCTCATTTTATTGGCCACCCCCAATGTTTTTTAAGTTGAGAGGTTAACTTGCTTATATACTTTGCTTTTTTCTAGGCCATTTAGCGGATTTTTCAGCAAATTTTCTTTTAACATTAGAATGGATTTCTTTAGTTTTCTCTTTAGTTTTATTATAAGCGGTCCTGGTTCCTTCTTTTAATGACTGGTGATAAAAATGATAAGAAAAGTAGCGATGTAAAGCATTAGCATATTCTTTTCCCACCCACCATACGCCAATAAACAGCATGGGCCAGGTCAGAACATAAATAATAATTGACAGCCATCTAATCAAAGGATAATTAAAATAAATGACAAAGGTGGCAAGGACTAATTTGGCCAGGAGAAAACTGCTGATGATTAACACCACCCCTACATAAAATTTACTAGTATATTTAAATTCAGATAATTTAAGATTAATCCACCTAATCATAGTATACAATATAATGATGCTAGTAAATAAATGTTTCTAAAACGTTTTGATAGAACGCAAGTTACTAAAATCACCTTAAGGGATGCAACAAAATTAAACTGTTTTATTCTTTACAACAGATCATTAATAGAAACATTTGCTTCTGAGACTAAATCCGCTTTATTACAGTAAGGGCAGGATTTTATTTTAGAAGCAAAATAATAATTACACCGTTCGCAATATAATTCTCTTTTAAGAGGAACTTTATCTCCAAATCCCCAGGCCGGAGTTTTGTTTTTTTTAAAACAATCAAAACAGCTGTATCTTTCTCCATTATTTATGGATTTAATCGGCAAGGATTGTGCTTTAGCTACTTCTTTATTACAATGAAAACATTTTACTTTTACAATTAAAACAGCCATTTCTAGTAAGAGATGCAAGCATATTTAAAAAATTGTGTTACCCCCCATTGTAAATAAATTTATATAATCCGCTTCTTTTTAGAAATAAGAATGGTAACGGACGATCTAATCATAACAGAAGTATTTTCCAAAATTAAGCCAAATAAAGAGGAACAAAGCCAATTTAAAGCTATAGTTACTTCTTTTTTACTAAAATTAAACTCCCAGCTTAAAAATGCTCAAGCTATTTTGGGGGGAAGCGGGGCTAAAGATACCTGGCTTTCCGGAAATTATGATGTAGATGTTTTTGTTTTATTTGATTATAAAAAATTTATCGACCAATCCGAGCAATTAGCTAATCTGTTAGAACCTTCACTCAAAAAAGCTTTTCCTAATCTAAAATTAGAGCGGTTACATGGCAGCAGGGATTATTTTCAATTAATTTTTCAACAATTAAGTTTTGAAGTGGTTCCTATCTTAGCTATAACTAAATCTAAGCAAGCTGTAAACATTACTGATGTTTCACATTTGCACTCACAATGGGTCAATAAGCAAGGCAAAACGGTAAAAGATGACATTAGATTAGCCAAACAATTCTGTAAAGCTAATGGTTTATACGGAGCAGAGTCTTATATCGGTGGTTTTAGCGGTTATATATTAGAAATTTTGACTATCTACTACGGCTCATTTAAAGCGCTATTAGCAGCAGCCCCAAAATGGAATTTGAAAGAGATTATTGATCCTTCCAAATTTTATTCTGGAAAAGAAGCGTTGTTTAACATTAATAAATCTAAATTACAGTCACCTTTAATTATTGTTGATCCAGTAGACCAAAGCAGAAATGCTGCTGCGGCTTTATCGATAGATAAATTTAATCAATTCAAAAAATTAGCTAAAGAATACCTAAAAAAACCAGAACTTAAATTCTTTGAAAAAAAAACAGTTACTCTCACCGATTTAAAGAAAGAAGCGGATAAAAACAAAACTAAAGATGCAAGCAACCCCAAAGATGCAAGCAACCTTGTTTTTTTACAAGCAATTCCAGTTGCCGGAAAAATAGATGTAGTCGGAATGAAGCTGCTTAAAGTGTTCAACTATTTGGAAACGGAATTAAAGCCTTTTGTAATTAAGAAATCTGGCTGGGAATGGGATACCAATAAAAAAGCAGTAATGTATTTTATTCTTGCTAGCAAAGAACTGCCCCAATTCGAAATCCGTTCCGGTCCGCCATTAACGATGAAAGAATACGTAGCTGATTTCAAAAAGAAAAATAAAACTACTTTCGAAGAGAAAGGCCGGATTATGGCTAAAGTAAAAATAGAACACGCTAAGCTAAATGATTTTGTTAACCATTTGTTAAAGAGCGATTACGTACAGGAAAAAGTCAAGAAAATTACTTTTGTAAAATAACGTTTAAGAATAATTTTCTGCTAAAATTGTTTTTCATTTTTTTTATCCGATTAAACTGTCCTTAATGATTTAATCTATCACAAACTTTAAAAGGATTTATTTCTTTAATATAGATAACTGCATAACTTAGAGCACATATGTTCCAACAAAGAAAGAGTTTAT
>JBBSWB010000049.1:0-21946 GCA_038046465.1 Nanobdellota archaeon | reverse complement strand
ATTGCGTAAGTCTAAATCTGTTAAAAGGATTTCTTTTTTTTCTTTCCAATTCTGATCTTTATCAAAAATTCTTGAAATGAATACATCATCAACACTTTCTGGGTAATAAGGGATATGGTTGTGTTCTTTAAGTAATTTATAACATTCTTCTCTATACTTAAAAGTGTCATCTTCGTTATTTGGACCTAGACAAGCACAAAGTAATTTTCGTGTTAATTTAGAATATAACTGTCCCCTAAGTATTTTCTCAGTAAGCTCTTTTGCTTCATCAGATAGCGGAGTGAATTCAAAATCAGCCATATTACTCGATTTTAAAAGACGTTTAATATAGCTTTCTAAAGCTGAAACTAAATTATTTGAAATAACTATTATAAAATAATTTCATACAAATTTATGATTCACTTGGTAACGCTAATCTCCGTTCCTCCTATTCTTAAAATAGCTGAATTTTGATAATCAGTAAAGTCTTGTTGTACAAAGAGAGATATTTTATCTCCTTCGAGCCAACATTCTGGAAAATTACTTATAGCTAATTGATAATGTCCATCTTGACTGGTTTCTGTTGTAATTATGCTATTAATTCTTTCGTTTTTAAGTATTATAGTAATGCCTTCTACTGGGGCTTGGTTAATATTAATTGTACCATAAATAATATCTGGGACCATGGGGCAGGGACCCCGATCTAATTTTTCATTTCCTTCAATAAACCAAGCAATAAACAAAAAAATAGTTATTATTGATGCAATTCCACCAACAATTTCCCAAAATTTATTCATATTTTGATAATTTTATGCAAGATACTTAAATATTGTGTAAACATCGATTATTGTGTGAAGCTGGACTGGTCCGAGCAAGAATTTAGAATCATTATTAATAAAATAATTCTTTGCAGGTTTTTTTAATCAAAACATTTATATAATTTTGAGATTTGTTTAATGTTAGAAAAAAAGGGGCATCAAAGATGAAATTTTTAACATCTATAATAATATTTTTTGTAGCAATAATTGCTCTTGTTCCAGAAATAATTTTATATTTTATATTTGCAATGGGCGCAGGGCTTTCTGGTGGTTCAATAACCGGCATTGCCGCTTTCTTTGTTTCTTTATTTATATTTACAGCCGCAATAGCAATCTTGGCCCCAATATGCGCAATAATAGAATTAATCGTTATTAAGTATGTTGATATTAAAAGAAAAAGACATAAAAAACACCATAAACTGGTAGAATTATTCTACAAAGATACTGGTTCTTTTCTGTTAATTACTAGTTTAAGTGTACTTTTGTTACTCTTAATCTTGTTTATGAGTTTTGCTGTGAACAACTCAGAGATGGATACCTCTCTCCAAGGAATAAATGATGAAAAAACAGACGTTGTACCCTCTATAGAGAAAGAAACTGGAATGACTGTCACTATTAATGGTATTGAGAAAAAATCGATCATCGGGTTGTGTGGTGAATACGGTTTGGGTTGTGATATTGCAGTTTCAGGAAAAACTTTTCTGATTGTTGATGTAACCATCGAAAACAAGGGAGCGGGGGGGTTTATGAGCAACTATATATCTTCTTTAGATTTTAAAATTAAAGATAGCGAGAGTTATGTCTATGATTCTGCTTATACCTCTAATTTAGACCAAGAGTTTTCTTCTGGAGAAATTCAAGATGGACAAAAAGTAAGAGGCAAGATAGCTTTTGAAATTCCTAAAACGGCAACTGAACTTAAATTAGTTTTCAAGAGCGAATCTTTTGATTTAGAATAATAAAATGAAAACACAAACATCTAGAAAACTAAAAACGACCCACGATAAGCCTATGCGCCCATTGAATAAACATGTACTTCCTGCAATACTTAGTTTCTTTTTTCCTGCTCTTGGACAATTTGTTAAAGGTCAAGTTAAATGGGGACTAACTATCTGGTTATGGTTCATACTAGGGAATTTATTGATTACAGTCTTATTTAATGGAGCCCCACAAGGAGTATTTATTTTACTTTTGTTCGCATTAAATTTCTTTCTGTGGGCTTATCAGATATCTGATGCATATAATGCCCCTGAAACAAAATAATGATTTTACGTTTTCAAAAATTAGTAAAAGTTTCTTAAAGCTGACATTAATTCTTTTTATCTTCCAATTCTTTTTCTGAATGATGATTTCCCCAATGGTTCTTGGAAAAAGTAAAAATAAACAAGATATTGCTAATCCCTTTGGTAACAATCATTCGGGTAGCCAAATAAGCCATGCGGTCATAACTGATTTCCTTAACTTTCCTTCGCTCTTTAATCCGAGGAAGCAGAATTGCAGAGACGAAGACTCTTACTATTCCTGAAACTAAGAAAGCCAGATAATATTTGGTCCAGAAGAGGTTGTTATAATCTATAAGCACACTTCCTAACATGGTTCCCAAGAAAACCATTATCCCAGTGGTTACACTTAAATAAGAAACGCAGCGGGCTCTTTTTTGAGGAGTAGTGGAGTCAAAGATAAAGTTAAAGGTGCTTAAATCAAATCCGGCCCAGATAATTCCAGAAAAAATCTCAGCGATAATTAAATAATAATAATTCGTTGAAAAAATCCACAAAATCGGAACTATGGGCATTAAATATCCAGTAAGGCTCATAATTTTCTTGTTGCCGTATTGATCCGAAAATTTTCCCCACACCGGCAGGGATAAATATTTTGCAATCAATGGAACGGAAAGAATAATCATATATTGAATATAACTGAAATGGAGGTCGTAAAGCATATAAGCAGTAAAAAAAGGTGCAGAAATATACACTGCAAAATTCATCAGCATCAAGAAAATGGTATAAATCCCGTAATTTCTAAAGGGGGCCTGCTTTAAGAAATCAAAGAAACTAAATTTGTCTTCTTCCTCTACTTTAACCATTTCAGGTTCATACTGTTTAGACATCAGAAAAGCGGATCCCAATCGGGCCAACATTGCTATAAAGAATACTGCTGCAAAGCCCAAGTAAGGTTTTTGTAACCAATGTTTGAACAAATCTAAAATTATTC
This sequence comes from Nanobdellota archaeon, assembly GCA_038046465.1. Taxonomy (GTDB): domain Archaea; phylum Nanobdellota; class Nanobdellia; order Woesearchaeales; family GW2011-AR9; genus JBBSWB01. The sequence goes on along the minus strand of JBBSWB010000049.1, from coordinate 18,935 downwards.
CGCCTAAAGCGGTAAAAATTAAAATGATCAACACAGTAATTTTGGTTCTTCTTCCAAAATAAGCGCCCCGATGTTCCGGGCTAACCAAATCGCCCATCCAGCTGTTCCAGGCTGGATAGGGAATAGCTCCGGCAACCCAATAAATAGTTGCAAATAAGATCAAGTAATAAATCTTATATTTGCCTAAATAAAAAACAGAAATGATTAACAGCCAGCTGAAGGCATTAATCAAAACGCCTAAGACCACTAATTTTTTTCTGGATTTAAATTTTTCAATCAGGTTCGGTGAAAAAAACTGGCTTAATGAACTGAATAATATCGGTAAAGAGGCCAACAGCCCAATTTGAGTATTAGTCGCTTTTAAGAAAACGGCAAAAGCAGATAGATATTTTTCTCCCAGGCCAATCATGACGGACCAGAAACTTCCTTCAAAAATAGAAATAAGCAGGCTTTTCTTTACTTTTTCAGACCGTACTTCTTCTTTTGGTTTAAGGTTCATTCTAAACTAATCTAATGAAGGCTACTTTAAATTATTTTGCAAAAAATTTCGCTGGGTTTAAAAACCCCTTTTAGGGCGAAATTTTGCATCCTAAAAATGTGTGGTTTAGAAACCGTCTCTTTTCAAACCCCGTACTTCCCTAAAAAAATGCTTTGCATTTTTGGGGTCCCAGAAGCTCTACGCTTCTGTGGATGGTGTGAGGTAAGACGGTTTCACACATTTTTATGATCTTTAAATTTATTTAACGGAGGACTCTTTGCTAAATTTTATATATAACCTACTCTTCAGTTTTAATATGAAAGCATTATTTATTATTGCCCAGGAAGGCTACCAAGATTTAGAATATGGTGTTCCTAAACAAATTCTGGAAAAAGCCGGTATAGAAGTAGTTACTGCTTCTAAAAAAGCAGGGATCTGTATAGGGGGTTTAGGAGGAAGGGCAACAGCAACCATTTCCATAGACGAAGTTGATGTTGCTGATTATGCTGCAATTGTTTTTATTGGCGGACCTGGTGCAGTAAGGTATCAACATGATGTGGAAGCACACTTAACCGCACAGGAAGCAATTACTGAGGGGAAAGTATTGGCAGCGATCTGTATTGCGCCCACTATTTTGGCTTATGCCGGAGTTTTGGAAGGAAAAAAAGCCACGGTGTGGAATAATGATGGGAACCAGCAGAAAATCTTACAAAAGGAAGGCGCAACCTTCACCGGAGAAAAAGTAACGATTGATGGTAAAATTATTACTGCTAATGGGCCTGCTGCTGCAGAAGAATTTGGAAAAAGTATTCTAAAGATGTTAAAGAAATAAGTAGCAAATAAATTCTTATCACAAAATTGAAAACGGCACTATCCGTTTTATGAGTGATACATTTCTCAAATCACTCACTTTTTTCTTAGTTCTATTTTTGGACTTACAAGAAATGCAGTAGAGAGGAGCTTAAAACAAGAATATTTCTTAACTACTCGCCAAAGCTAATTACAAAAACGAGCAAAATCACTCACTTTTCGAATTGTGCCTTGAAAACAAAAACAATTTAAACTGCAAAATTATCCTTTTTATTATGGGCATCTTGAATAAGTTAATGTTTTGGAAAAAAGAAGATGAATTTGATTTCGATGAAACCGCAGAACAAGAATTCGGAATCCCTAAAGATGACTTTGACTCAGATCAGCAGCCTTCTGAACTTGATGAAAGTTTTCCTGCTGAAGAACATCGTTCTGCACCTTCCTTTTCTGAACCGCAAGTGCCGGGAAGATCGAGAGGGCAAAAGGATTTTTCACAACCCTCTTCCGCTTATGCTCGCCGAGAGCCGGTAGCCGGAACGCGTGACCGGGATTTAGAATTAATCCAAAGCAAATTAGATACCTTAAAAGCAATTCTCACTTCCTTAGATCAACGCATGGCTAATTTGGAACGGGCGGCAGGGGTAGAAAAAAAAGAACGGTTATGGTAGATTTAAACAAATACAAACCGCAATTATTCTTTTGGTCAGTTTGTATTTCGGTAGTGCTTTTAGACCAGGTTACCAAATATTTGGTTTTTAATTATAAGCCGGAACTAGATTTTAGATGGTTTATGATTAATTTGGTGCAGAATACTGGCGCTGGCTTTGGAATCCTTAAAGACCAGATTCACCTGCTTACTCTTATTTCGTTAGTAGTTGCGTTACTGATTATTTTGTTTTATAGAAAAATTCCTAAAAAAATAGTTCCCCAATTATTTTCTGCTCTTTTTTTAGGCGGAGTAGCGGGCAATTTAATTGACCGTTTGTTTAGGCGGTTTGTAATAGATTTTATTGATTTTAAGATCTGGCCGGCATTTAACCTGGCTGATGCCGCTATTTCTATTGCAGTTATCGGGCTAATACTTTATTTTTGGAAAAAGTAAGTTTTTTAAAAGAAAACAGTTTAGGTTTAATCATGGAAGAACTCAACAAGTTAAGGAAATTTTATGAATTAAAGAATGTGGAACGAGCTTGCTCGGTTTCCGGGAGAAAAGAAAGTTCTGCAGAGCACAGCTGGAGCTGTTTAATTTTAGCTGATTATTTCTTGAGTATCATGAAACATCACCGGCTTAACCGTTTAAAAGTTTATGAAATTTTGATCTATCACGACGTAGTTGAAATAGAAGCGGGAGATATCCCCATCCATCACGAAGAAAAAAGGAAAAATAAAAAAGAACAAGAAATGAAAGCGTTAATAAAACTACAGGAAAAAGTTCCTCAAGTTCTAAAAGACAAATTTGTTGATTTATTTCTTGAATTCGAAGAAAGGAAATCTAAAGAAGCCAAGTTTGCCAAAGCCATTGATGCTCTGGACTCATTAGCTCACGAGCTCGATTATAAAAAAGATTGGCGGGGCTGGACTGAAGAAATGGTTAGGAGATATCATGGCGAATACATGGAAGATTTTCCAGAGGTAAAAAAAGCTTTTAATAAAATGCTGGCCTATTGTCGGAATAAAGGTTATTTCAATCAATTGAAAAAATCAAAAGTTATACCTAAAAAAAGATTAAGAAAAAAATAAATTAAAAAAGATTAAATTCACTGCACGCAATCGTGTTTCTTATAGCCTTTTCCTAACGCTTCTTCTTTGCTATTAAACCACAGTTGCCGCTCTTTCTTGATTTTCTTGGCCCAATCACATTTAGGGGCGTGATAAACATTGCTTCTTTTGCTGGCAACATATTTTCCGGGAGTATGTTTTACTGCCGGCTTAGCTTCCGTAGTTTTAGCTTCTACTACTGGTGCTTCTTTCTTTTCTACTGCCTCAGGTGCTGTAGAGCAGGAGCAACAGCAGCATTTACTTTTCTTAGGCATGCTCATTAAGAAACCCATTACAGCTAACAGTAACAAAATCAAATATAATGCGTCTTTAAAATACCAGATCAACATCAAATTAGTTACATACAGCCAAAACATAAAGAACAAAACTCGTTCTCCCCAAGGTTTGCTATATCCGCAAAAGCCAATAAGAGAAAGTACTAACAAGAAAATAAGCCCAGTTAGTTCTAACTTTAGATACAGGCCGTGGCCTTGAGCAATAAGTTGGGTTAAGCCAAATAAAGACAAAACCACAATCAATCCGTACAACAATAATTTTCCTGTGCTTTTTTGTGTTACCATATTATATAGTGAAATAGTCGTATTTAAGAAGTTTTCTATTTTTGAGTAGTTATTCAATTAAAAATCTTCTTCTAGATTTTTTAAATAGCCTTTTTTGCGTAAGAAATCTGCTTCTGCTTTTCCTTGGTATTTGTAGATAATATCTCCTTTTGCATCGCCGCCCAATTCCCAAGGTTCAACGATAACAATATTATTTTCTCTAACCCATAATGCTCTTCTTAATCTTCCCGGAATACGGCAAATTCTTTCTTTTCCATCCAAGCAGCGTACGCGCATTCTACTTCCGCCTAAGCGCTGCTGAACAATGCCTAAAACTTCATCCTTCTGTGGCAATCTTACTCTAATTAATTGTGGTTCTGGTTCTGGCATACTCATTATTAGCTTATTTCCTTGCGTGTTTATAAAGGTTTTCAGTAAATACTTTTTTAAATTGTTAAAACATTCCAGAGTAAAAGAGGTGTAGAATGTTTAAAAGTAAGGTGTTATGCGTAGGTTCAGCTACTTTAGACACTTTTTTAACCATAGAATCTTCTTTATCTTCCCTTAAGCTAGGTGATAAAGTGTTAGTTCAGTCCATTGAAAAACATTCTGGGGGAGGAGCAACCAATTCTGCCGCCGCGTTATCAAAATTAGGTTTAAAAGTTAAAGTCTTAACTAAATTGGGAGACGATCACGATGCTGATTTTATTCTTAAGGAATTAAAAAAATATAAAGTAAAAAATGTTTGCCTGCACCAAAGTAAAAAAAGCACCGATGCAGCGACCATTCTTTCCTCTGTAAAAGAAAAAGACCGGATTATTTTTGTGCATAAAGGTGCCTCTGCAGATCTATCCGTAACTGATTTTAAAAGCTCAGCGCTTAAGGTTGATTGGATCTATTTAGCTAGCTTAATGGGAAAATCTTTCCAAGTCGCTAGGTATATTGTACAAAATAAAAAAGAAAAAGTTAAACTGCTGTTTAATCCTTCTTTATATTTAGCTAAACAAGGTAAAAATTCTTTACGCGCCATTCTAGCTGCAACGGAGATATTGGTGTTAAATAAAGAAGAAGCGCAAGCTTTATTGAACACCACTTCAGGGGACTTCACTTTTTTACTTCAAGGATTACATCGCTGTGGTCCTAAAACAGTTATCATTACTGATGGCCGTAAAAAAATGCAAGCTCTGGCTAATAATTATACTTATTCTTTAACTCCGCCAAATATACAGATAGTGCATACTGCCGGAGCGGGAGATGCCTTTACCGCTGGTTTTTTAGCGGGAATAATTAAACATTATTCTTTTGAAGATGCCTTACAGTTAGGGCAGGTTAATGCTACTTCAGTAATCCAACATATCGGAGCAAAAAACAAACTGTTAACTGAAAGTGAAGCTAAAGAATTAATCAAAAAATATAAAATAAAAATTACCAAGAGGAAAATATAATGTTTGCAAATACTTTAACTTTATTAAAAAAAGCGCATAAATATAAGTATGCTGTTCCCCATTTTAATATTAATAATTTAGAAATGGTTCAAGCGGTCGTAAAGGCAGCGGTAAAATTAAACTCGCCGGTAATCCTAGCCACTTCTGAAGGAGCATTACAATATGCAGGAATGAACTATTTATTTAATTTGGTTAAAGTTGCTGCCGAGGAAAATAAAATTCCTATTGCTTTGCATTTAGATCATGGTAAAGATTTGAAAATAATCAAGCAAGCGATTAAATTAGGTTATTCTTCAGTGATGATCGATGCTTCTCATGAGGACTTTAATAAAAATGTCAAATTAACTAAGAAAGTAGTTCAATGGGCGCATAAGCAAGGCGTTTCCGTTGAAGCGGAGTTAGGCACGATTGGCGGAAAAGAAGATTTGGTTTCCGGGAAAAAAATTATTTACACCGACCCAGATTTAGCTAAAGAATTTGTAGAACAAACAGGGTGCGATTTTTTAGCAATAGCTATTGGCACTTCGCATGGCGCCTATAAATTTACCGGAGAAGCAAAACTGAATTTAGCTCTGCTCAAAGAAATCAAGAAAAAAACAAATATTCCGTTAGTGTTACATGGGGCTTCTGAAGTCCCCCAACCAATGGTTAAACTGGCCGAAAAATACGGAGCAGATTTGCAGGGAGTGAAAGGCGTTCCCAATGCGCAAATTAACTTAGCTGTACAAAACGGAATAAATAAGATTAATACCGATACTGATTTAAGGATTGCCTTTACTGCGGCAGTAAGAAAAGTAATCAAACAAAACCCCGCCGAATTTGATCCCCGCCGGATTCTTGCCCCTGCCCGGGATTTAATTCAGCAGGTTGCTGAAGAAAGGATAAAATTATTTGGCAGCGCAGGAAAAAATTAATTCAAAAGAGAACATAATTAACAGCTTTAAAACTTAAAAAGTCAGAAATTAAGAGGTTATAAAAATGATTAAAAAAATATATATCGGCGCAGATCATGCTGGTTTTAAATTAAAAGAAAAAATCAAAAAGTGGTTCAGGGAAAGAAACATCCCTTATATCGATGTCGGAAACAGCGTTTTAGATCCAAAAGATGATTATCCTGATTTTGCAGAATTAGTTGCAAAGAAAGTAGTTGGGGCTAATAGTTTAGGTATTTTATTATGTGGTTCTGCACAAGGGATGTGTATTGCCGCCAATAAAATAAAAGGGGCACGAGCAGTAATTCCTTTTTCATTAAAAGAAGCGCGCCTTTGTCGGGAACACAATGATGCCAACATCCTTTGCCTGTCCGGTTGGTCTGCCCACCCCCATAAAGTTAAGAAAATGATTGAAATCTTTTTGACTACGCCTTTTTCTAAAGAACCCAGACATATTAGAAGAGTAAATAAAATTAGAAAATTGGAATTAACCTAAAATAAAACAAAGGAACTAAATCGCGCTAAAATAGATTAAGAATAAAATATTAACTAAAATTAAATCCCCATGAAATCAAAAATATTTCCATCCATAATGGCTAAGAGTCAGCCGGAAATGAACCAATTGTTTAATAATTTGTCTGGAGCAACAACCGTGCTTCATTTAGATGTTGCTGACGGGAAATGCGTTCCCAATACTTCATTATGGTTCCCGTTTAAGCTTTCATCTAAATTTAAATATAATGTTCATCTAATGGTTAAGGATCCAATCAAATGGATTGAAAAAAATAATCGTCTAAAAAATATTGTTCTGTTGATTCCTCAGCTAGAAGAGCTTAAAGATATTAACAAATATATCCGGTGGGCCAAATCTAAACGAAAAAAAATTGCTTTTGCTTTAAGGCCGGAAACGGGAATAAGTAAACTTAAACCCCATTTACCAAAGACGGATTACATCTTAATTCTTACCGTACGTCCGGGTTTCTATGGCGCAAAATTTTTGCCTGGACCATTACAGAAGATTAAACAGATTAAACAAATCAATCCTAAAATTAAAATAATTGTTGATGGGGGGATGAATCCCCAAACGATTAAGAAAGCAGCAGCGGCCGGAGCAGACTTTTTTGTTTCGGGAGCATTTACCACTAAATCAGATAATCCTAAACAGCAGATAAAAAAATTAATGAAGAATATTGGAAAATCTAAGAAGAGATAAATTCTTAATTTTTAAGCTTTAGAAAAAGTCTGGGCCTTTCACTCGTTCAGTTCTGAAAAGTATATTTTTTAAGAAAAAGAAATGATTTAAAGAATGAACTGAACTACCAACAAGTCTTACGAATCGCAGTTACTCGTTCAAATCTTGGCCTAGACGACTTTTTCTACTAAGTCTAATTCTGTAGAAACCTTTAAAAACACCCCTTCTTAAGTATAACTATGGCTAGGAAAACTAAGCCTGTAGAAGCAGTATCATCTGAAACACTCGGAGACGAAACCTCTGGTGTCCTTGAGGCCCTGCCTGTAAGGACTTCTGCAGACAAAAAGAAAGCTAAAAAAAGCGCAGAACTGCAAGACGAATCTAAACTAAAGAAGAAACCAGTACTGGGCATTTTAGCTGGCGAACGAGTAATTACTGAATCTTCTGATGACGCTCGAGAATTTTATAATCAATCCCGCTTTGGCACTTTAACTGATAACGGCAAAGTGGAACTTTCTTTACTGGAAGCTTTGTATTTAATTGAAAAAGGAAGATTAATTGTAAAGAGCGAGCAAGGGAGAGTTATTTCTTTTGAATCCTATGTTAAAAAATCAAGAAGCGTTGAGCCTAATTTTTGGATTAGGTATATCGTTTTTAAAGATATGCGTAATCGAGGTTATATAATTAAAACTGCTTTGAAATTTGGAGCGGATTTTAGAGTATATGATCGAGGCGTAAAACCGGGAGAAGACCACGCCAAATGGATCGTATTTCCCGTTCACGAGACTAGCGTTTATACTTGGCATGAATTCAGCGCTAAAAATAGAGTTGCCCACAGTACTAAAAAACGCCTGCTGTTAGCTATCGTTGATGATGAGAATGATGTAACTTATTATACGGTGGCCTGGACTAGGCCATAATCGCGTTCTACTTCTACACTTTCAAAAACTATATAAAGTTGATTTATTCCTCATTTGATTATGCTTGACCAAGATAAGATTCTAGAATTTTTAAAAGAAACCGGGCCAACTTTGCCGTCAAAAGTAGCTAAAACTATTCAGACCGACATCCTGTTTGCTTCAGCTTTTTTATCCGATCTAGCTTCTCAAGGAAAAGTAAAAATTTCTAATTTAAAAGTGGGCGGTTCACCGCTATATTATTTAGCTGGACAGGAAAGCCAGTTATTTAATTTTGCACAAAGCAATACTAATGCCAAAGATTATCAAGTTTTAGAAAGATTAAAAGCAGAAAAAGTGATGAGGGAAAGAGATTTGGAGTTACTCCCTCGGGTAGCCTTGCGTTCCCTTAAAGATTTTGCTATTCCCTTACATGTTACGATTGAAGGCGCTAAAGAAATTTTTTGGAAATGGCATCTTCTTTCTGATGAAGAAACTAACCAAGGAATTAAATCAATCATTGAGAAAGATCGGCTGGAACAATCTTTGATGCAACCGCCTGAACCGCAACCGGAACTTCAAACGGAACAGCAGCCAGAATTGCAACCTGCGCTCCAAACCCAATCGCAGCCCAAATCACATATTAATGAACTGCAGCGGAAATTAGATCTCTTAGATTCCGCTAAAGAAAACAATCTTGAAGAAAAACAAGAACCGCCTTCCTCGCTAGAGTCGACCAAAACCTGCTTGCCGCAAACTCCATTAAAAGTTATTTCAGAAACCAAACCCGAGCAGAAAGTAAAAGCTCAACAGCAGAAATTATCCCATGAAAAGAAGGAAGAAGGACACCATAAACGAGAACGAGAACGGGAAAAAGAAAAAGAAGAAAAAATAAAAAAAGAAATCGAATCTAAATCAAATGAGGAGCCAGAAAAAGATTTAGAAAAAAATCTCATCCAAAGAATCAAGGAAAATATAAAACCCAAAAGAAAAAATGCTGTTGCTGAAGAATTCTTTCCTGTATTGGAAAATTTCCTTACGGAAGCCAATATCAAAATTGAAAAAACAGAAATTATCCGTAAGAATTTAGAAATAGATTTACTGGTTAAAGTTCCTTCTGTAATCGGCAAATTAACTTATTTCTGTAAAGCTAAGAAGAAAGCGAAATGTGATGAAAAAGATTTAGCTTCGGCGTATATGGAAGCGCAGATTAAGAAATTACCCTTATTATTTTTATACACCAAAGAATTTTCTAAGAAAGCCCAAGAGATGCTCGAATCAGGGGCTTTTGAAAATGTTACGGTAAAAAGAGTAAAAGCGTAAATAATAAAAGAGTAAATAAAACCTAAAATGGTCGACCAAGAAAAAGCCCAAGCGGATATCGAATTAATAAAAAAAGAAATTGAAACTATTTTTGCTGAGCTTACTGTAATTGATCAACAGCGTCTCGAAGCTACTGGAAAATCATTTAAAAATGGTTTTAAATTTAATAAAAATGAACTTCAACCAGATTCAACGGTTTCAAATTCTTTGCTTACTTTTTCTACGTTAACTAAACAATCGTTGTCTTTACTTAATAAGTTTGAAAAATCTTTTCTAAAGATTGTTGCCTATGTTCTGCTGATTAAACAGGGCGGCCATAAAGATCCGCAATTCCAGGATTTGTTTAGACGCTATAAGATAATGGAGAAATTCTTAAAACAGCTTTACAAAGAACAAAAAAAACAGATTAAGAGGGTCAATTCTATCCTTGGAGCTCTGAATAGCAAGTTTAATTTTATACCTTTAAAAATACGTTATCAGATGCTACTTTTTTCATTAAATGAAGAAAATAGACTGAAGTTGCTTATCGCTAGTATTTACGGGAATAGTAAAGAAACCATTGACCGCTTAGATTCGATTCTCGAAAAAGAAAAATTCAAAAAGAAAGTGGTTCTTGCCATTGCTGGAATTGCTTAGCTTACGCCGTTTATTGGAACGGCTTTATCTGCAGGTATAATTTATGCCTATTCCTGGGCAAATAAATATAGCGAAAATTATAAAGTGCTGCTTGATTTAATTAAACATAAAAAAAGTAATAATTAATCTGTATTGAATTTAAAATGGGCTTAAATTTTAAAGATTTGGTTGTGAAGGAAGAAATCTCCGTTAGCGATCTTAAAGGTAAGGTTTTAGCAGTTGATTCTATGAATATGTTGTACCAATTCTTAACCACTATCCGCAGTGTGGATGGATCAGTTTTGACTGATAAAAAAGGAAGGGTCACTTCTCATTTAATTGGTTTATTTAGTAGAACTACGGCCTTAATGGAAGCAGGAATTAAATTGGTGTTCATCTTTGACGGTAAAGCTCCCGAAATCAAGAAAAAAACTTGGGAAAAAAGGACCAAGGTAAAAACAGAAGCTTCCTTGAGATTAAAAGAAGCGGAACTTGCCGGAGATGTTGCCGGAATGCATAAATTTGCTGCTCGCACAGCTGTTCTTAATAAAGAGATGATTGAAGATGCTAAAAAAATCATTCGAGCGTTAGGTTTACCCATTGTTCAAGCGCCTTCCGAAGGGGAAGCACAGACGGCCTTTATGGTAAAACAAGGCGATGCCTATGCTTCGGTTTCCCAAGATTATGATAATTTAATCTTTGGCTGCCCAGTATTGGTGCGAAATCTTTCCATCGCCGGAAAGAGAAAAAAAACAGGGAAGTTTGCTTACCAAAATGTAAAACCAGAATCGATCTACTTGCGAAAAGTATTGGCTAATCTAGATCTTGATTTAAATCAACTAATTGTGTTGGCAATTTTAGTTGGAACGGATTATAATCCGGGCGGAGTTAAAGGCATCGGTCCTAAAACTGCCTTAAAGCTGGTAAAAGAACACGGCACTAATTTTTCTGCTTTGTTTGAAGCGGCAAAATGGAAAGAGCATTATCCCGACTTAGATTGGAAAGAACTCTTTGAAACCATTACTAAAATACCTGTCACGGAAGATTACCATTTGGAATGGAAAAATATTGATGAAACAGAATTAATTCATTTGTTAGTAGAAGAATTTGATTTTGGCGAAGAACGGGTAAAAAGTAAATTAGAAAAATTAAAAGAAGTGAAAGGAAAACTGAGCCAGAAAGGATTAGGAAGTTATTTTTAGTGGTTGTTAATTGTAAGTAGGCACTATCCGTTTTATGAGTGATACATTTCTCAAATCACTCACTTTTTTCTTAGTTCTATTTTTGGACTTACAAGAAATGCAGTAGAGAGGAGCTTAAAACAAGAATATTTCTTAACTACTCGCCAAAGCTAATTACAAAAACGAGCAAAATCACTCACTTTTCGAATTGTGCCTGTAAGTAAAAAAGCTTATAAAAAACCACTGTTTTAATAGTTTAAAAATGTATATTCCTGATCTTGAAGATTATAATATAACCTTATATCCTTCTGATAAGATAAACAATACTAAAGGTGGTTTATCTAGCCCAATCGGGCAAGTTTATACTCCTGTAGCTGTACCATTACATAATGGGTGCGCATCTGCTAAAGAAGATTGGATTGGAATACTAGATAACAACTATGGTCTTGGATACACTTCTGGGGACGTTTGTTTTAATGCTGAGGGAGATGGGGCGGGAATTTATGCTCGCGCCGTAATAAACAATCTTAAACTAACTGAAGGTAATGGCCAGCTATTTTATGTATATGCGAGCAAATCGGCAAAAGTTAATACTGATGACACACCTAAACCCGTATCAGAAGGTAGTCCTTTTAATAGCAGGGATATTAAAACACATATTCTCGAGGAAATCATAGCGAAATACAATTCAAATGAGGTTAGAGCAATTGCTTCCCTTATAGCTGATTGGATATGCGATAGGGTGAACTTGTATCAAGGGGTTTCTAAAGAAAAGCTAAAGGGCCAGTATGTTCACTTGCTGCTTGACTTAATTAAAGAACGAATTAAAGAACGAGGATTAAATAATAAGACGCACCCATCTGATTTTAGATCTTATGAAATTTTAAGTGCAGGAGTACATGCTCTTCATGAACGCGGCCTGGTTAAAAAAATTACGCCCAATACTAAATTAGAAAACCTGCTTTTAGAACAAATTACCCAAAGATGCGAACATGAGATAATAAATGAACACTCTTCCCATAATATTTTAGCTAGAACGATAGCTTATTTAGCAGTATCCGGAGTAATGAACCAGAACAGAGCAAGACAAACATTACTTAAATTAGTCTGGGCTAGAAAGCTTCCTTTTGATGTCGGTGATAGTTTAGTTATAGCAGAACTTTTACAATAGGAGGATATAAAATGAAAAAAACTCAACAACGATCTGAAACAGTATCTAAATTAGAATCATTAGCTAGTCATTCAAACAAATTTTCTAGATGTACGGTTAATAGGCCTGGTCTTTGTGATACTTATCTTGTTACTATGTACGCAAAATACCGCTTTGCAGATGCGCAAGAAATAAAGAAATATTTTCAAAGACGAGGAATAGAATTTAAACATGGCCCCGATGCAGTTAATTCAGACCATTTTCTTCCTGAAGATCGCCTGCAACCTTATTATGCGTTTATCGAGCCAGCAATATATTTAACGATTGGCGTTCCTAAAAACTTGAAAGGGTAAATGACTAGAAAATTATTTTAAAATTTTTGACATGGCAATTAACTTTGGGAATGGAGCTTATGGCGCTGGTTATGCTGAAGTTCCGCAGCGAGAAGACAACGATCCGCGCCCTTATGATACTTTAGCGAATTTAGAACGGTTGGTTAATTCTTCTTTTACTATACTAGATGTAGGTTGTGGTACAGCCTACAAAACTTTGCCTCTTGCCTCAAAATGTAGCCATTTTTACGGTTTAGAACCAAGCACGCCTTTATTGGAGAAAGCTAGGATGGGGGCACAAGGAGTGAATAATGTTGATTTTATGTCTGGAAAAGCAGACCAACTTCCATTTAGCAATGATTGTCTAGACTTAGTAATTTCTCTACTTTCTCCGCATGATGCTAAAGAAGCTTATCGAGTCTTAAAACCAGGAGGCATATTCTATTTAGAAAAGGTTGGAGAAAGAGATAAACTAAATTTAAAGCAAGAATTTGGTTCTGATGATCAAGGATTAAGAGGATATAATTGTAAGATGGTTCTTGGAGAAAGGTTAGAAATTATTAAAACGGAATTTTTAGCGAGCGGATTTACGCTGATAGATGCCCACAATATTTTTTATAATTGTTATTATCCAACGATTGATGATTTTATTTTTCTTCTAGAAGAAGTAAATTTCACAGTAAGAAATTTCTCTCGGGAAAAAGATAAAGATATACTTCAGCAGATTAAACAAAAGTATATGACTGATAGAGGAATTGCTACCCAAAAACATGAGATCGTGGTAATTGGAAGAAAATAACCATTAGAAACCCCCTTTCTCTCATACGTATTTAGTTGCGTTCCTGGTGAGCAGGGCACGGCACGATTACGGCATCTAATTTTACACTTAACCTTTTGGATGCCGTGTGCCTCCATTGGCGCTGCTCACCCAACTAAATACATACTTTCTCTCGATACATTTATAAGATATATTTTCTTCTCATTTCTAATGTTTGCCGCCGAAACAGAATTAAAGAATGCTCAGAAGGTAAAAGAATATTTAGCAAAACATCATTTATTCAACCCTGATTACCAAATAGTGAAAGAATTGGGGTTTATTTTCTTTCCTCTGACTAAAAAAGCTAAAGTGCCCCACGCTTTAGTAAAAAAGGTAGGTTTTACCTTTCCTTTGATTAAGAAAGCAGCAACCGTTGAAGAGATTTTAAAAAATCAGTTAACTTTAGAAGAATTAGCTCTGCTGCCTAAATCCCAAGAGATGGTCGGCAATATTCTTATTTTGGAAATCCCTGCACAATTAGAAAAAAAAGAAAAGTTAATTGCCGAAGCTTATCTTAAAATAAACAAACAGATTGCCACCGTAGTAAAGAAAAAAGAAATGCATACAGGAATTTTTAGAACCAGAAAAGTAACCGTCTTGGCCGGAAAAAAAACTAAAGAAACAATCCATTTAGAAAATGGAGTAAGGATAAAACTCCATTTGGAAACTACTTATTTTTCTGCTCGTTCTGCCCACGAGCGATTAAGAATTGCTCAACTAGTTAAAAAAGGCGAACAAGTCTTAGTGATGTTTTCTGGGGTTGCTCCTTATCCGTTAGTGCTGGCAAAACAATCACCCGCAAAATTGATTTATGGGGTGGAGTTAAATCCACTTGCTCACCAGTATGCGCTTGAAAATGTTTCTTTAAACCACTTAAATTCTAAAATTACTTTAATTAGGGGGGACGTGTGCAGCGTACTGCCTAAATTAAAACAGAAGTTTGACCGAATTATTATGCCTCTGCCTAAAACCGGGGAAGACTTTTTAGGAATCGCATTTAAAAAAGCTAAAAAAGGGAGCATTATCCATCTTTATGCTTTTTTAGAAGAAAAAGACATTTCTGCTCATGCTAAGAAAATAACCGCTCTTTGTAAACAGCTTAACCATCCGGTTAAAGTATTAAAAAAAGTTAAATGCGGACAATTTTCTCCCGGAACGTTTAGAGTTTGTTTTGATCTAAAAACGATTTAATTACTAATTAATCAAAAACCATCAAAAATAGAAAATTAAATAAAAAAAATTAAAATTAAAAAAGATTTTATTCTTCTGTTTCAGTTTCTTCTTCACTATCACTGTCAGAATCTTCGTCTTCGTCTTCACTAGCTTTTCCTTTAGGAGAAGCTTCTTCTGCGATAAGCTGAACGTTATCTGCTTTTAATCCTCGGTCTCCTTCAACTGCGTCAAAGGATACTCGGCTATTTTCTTGTAAAGATACGCCTTCTTTTAAAGCTGTGGAATGAACGAAATAGTCTTTTCCGTCATCTCCTTGGATAAATCCAAATCCTTTTCCTCTATTAAAAAACTTTACTTTTCCTTCCATTTTCTTCCTCCAATAGCAACATTAAAAGGATAAATCCTTCAAATATCGCTTACTTTCTAGTTGTTTTTAGCTAAAACATCGGTCCGTTTATAAACCTTTTCTAGATTTATGCTTAAAAGAATCATTTTTGAATCAACAAATTCCTTCGATTTATCGTCAAATTTACCCCAAACGTTTATAAGTAAACTAGCGAATTAATACTCATAAGTCTTTTAGAGAGTGAATAACGCGATGATTAGGTGAACACCATTCCCGTAATGGGATACGGAAGTAACTGATGAGCGTTCACAAATCTTACTGGGGGTATTAATTATGGTCAAGAAAACTATAGAACAACTATTAGGATTGACGGAAGCAGAAATTAAGACTAGGACAGAAGAATTAAAACGCAGAATTCCAACTATTCCCGGCACAGATTATCTGAAAGTAAGACTGGCGCAATTTGAGGTTCAGCCTTGGCCGTTTGTAACCTATTTAGCGCATTATTGTCCAGAAATTTTTGAAGAATCCCTAAACCGTTATGCTGACTATGATGGCGCTGAAAATTATCAGGCTGTAAAAGAGCAGCTTTGTGAATATTATATTATGGGTAAGCTTTGGGGAGAATTACTGAATAAAAAAGACCCAGATAAATATTAAAATTAGCTAAATCTTACCCAAAGAACCCTTCTGAACCATTATTTTCTTCGGTTTTTATCTTATCAATAGCTAGCAAAAAGTCACTACCAGTAACATGTTCGCGATCTTCCCTAATCGCAAAATACCCTGCTTCAGTACAAACTGCCCGAATATCTGCGCCACTGAAATTTTCCATAGCTTTAGCTAATTCCTTAAGTTTTACTTTTTGCAGGTTCATTCTGGTAGTATGTACTTTTAATATTTCTAAGCGCCCTTCTTCATCCGGCAGACCGACTTCTATTAACCGGTCTAATCTTCCTGGGCGGATAATCGCATCATCTAACATGTCAATCCGGTTAGTAGCGCCAATTATTTTTACATCTCCTAAATGTTTAAATCCGTCTAACTCCGCTAATAATTGCATGAACGTCCGGCTTACTTCTCTTTCACCAGAAGTTCCTGTTTCCATTCTTTTAGCAGCTAAAGCGTCAATTTCGTCAATAAAAACGATGGCGGGAGCTTTTCGTTTAGCTAAAGTAAAGATGTCTTTGACTAATTTTGCTCCTTCTCCGATAAATTTTTGCACTAATTCTGAACCAACCACTTCAATAAAAGTAGCGTCAGTACTGTTAGCGGCAGCCTTGGCCAATAAAGTTTTTCCCGTTCCCGGCGGACCATATAACAGAATGCCTTTTGGTGGGCTGATACCAACTTTTTCAAATAATTCCGGTTTTTTTAGAGGAAGCTCAATAACTTCTTTCACTTCTTGAATAACTTTTTGTAATCCACCTACTGATTTCCAAGTTTCAGTTGGTTTTCCTACAATTACATATTTTTCAACATCAAAATTTTCGTTTACGCCGATTTTATCAACAACGTTTAATGATTTCTGATCGACGAGAACAGCATCTCCACTTTTAAGATCCTGAATAGTTTCAGAGATATAACTGTAAAATTTATTGCCATTAGGCAGCTTGATAATAGATTTGTCTCCGTGAACGCTTACAACTTCCGATACCAGCAAAGCCGGTTTTTTAAGATTATTAAGCTCATTACTAACACTATTAAATAACTCTTTCAATACTGCGCCCTCTTCTTCTAATCGGGTAATGGTGCGATTAATCATCTTATTTTCTTCTTCTAATTTTTCGATAGCCTTAACTAAAACTTTGTTTTCTTCTTCAAAATCTGGGCCTCGAATCGATTCGGAATAAACTATCTTATTATTTTCAGTTGTTTTTTCCATAATTTCCAAAGAGAGCTATTTATTTTTAAATGTTTATGTAATTCTGATGAAAACGTTCCTGCAGCTTTTTTGCTTTTTTCTAGTTTGTATAGCTGCTGTCGCCTTTTTATTTTTTCCCGTCGACAAAAAATTAAAGGTAATTTTTAACTATTTTTAACTATTTTCATTTTTTTATATTTTAGTTTATTTATTCTCGATTTTTTTTAAAACTAATTTGAAAAATATTTTTTTAGAAAGGTCAATTTAGAAATGTTTAAAAAGGAAAAAGTCTTTTCCTTCTTTAACATAACTTAAAGAGGTGTTATGATGGCTAAGAAGAAAGTGATTAAACGAAAAGTAGTTAAGAGAAAAGCTACTAAAAAGAAAGCAGTTAAGAAAAAAGCTGTTAAAAGAAAAAGAGTAGTTAAGAAAAAAACTGCTAAGAAGAAAAAAGCAGGGAAGAAAAAGAGGAGATAAGCTTTTCTTTTTTTTCTTTTTTCATCAATTTTAGGGTTCTTTTGTTCTTTAAAACCAAACTAAAAACCAAAACCTTATAAATAACTTTTTTCTAATTCTACTTTATGGAAAGAGGGATAGCGTTATTATCGGGAGGGATAGATTCTCCAGTGGCAATTCATTTAATGACTGGCCGCCTAGAAATTATTGCGGTTCATTTTCATCAGCAGCCCCTAACTGGAGAAAAAGAAATCGAGAAAGTGAAAGAATTAGTAACAGTATTGGGGCTTAAGAAAACTTATTTAATCCCTTTTGTGAATGTGTTCAAAGCTTTAACTGAGAAATGCAATCCAAAAAATTATTTTATTCTATCAAAAATTGCTATGTTTAAAGCTGCAGAATTAATTGCATTAAAAGAAAAAGCAAAGTTTCTGGTTACCGGGGAAAATCTGGGGCAGGTCTCCAGCCAGACGTTAAGTAATCTTACGGCTATCACTAAAAATTTATCTTTAGATATTTTACGTCCAGTACTTACTTATGATAAAGAAGAAATCATTAAAGTAGCGAGAGAAATTGGCACTTATGAAATTTCCAAAGGCCCGGAGATCTGTTGTTTGCTCGGTCCAAAACATCCGGCAACCAAATCTAATCCTGAAGAAATCAAGAAGGAGTTAGAGAAACTAGATTTGCAAGCACTGCTGGAAGAAAGTTTAAATAAAGCGGAAATATATAAATAAGGTAATGACCCAAAAAGAAGTAAAGAAATTAAGCAAGGATTTAGTTCTGGCTATTGACTGGGCCGCTGCTGAGTATAAATATTTGAAAGAATTACAGGCAGAATTAAAAGAGATTGGATTAGGGGAGGAACCTTTACAGAAACTGCGCAAAGCTTCCAAAATTCTTCATTATGTAAGTAGGGCAGAACGAAGAGCAGACCAATTTGAAGAAATGGTTAGAAAAAAAATTGAAGCTATCTATGAAGAATTAGAAGAACATCTAAGAGAGCAGTTCGATTTGCGGGATTTGATTAATGCCCTTAGAGATCTCACTAAAGAATTAGATATTGAACGCGCTCATTTGGTAAACTATGCTAGTTTTTACGATAGTAAATTAGCCGAAGAACTGGATAAAGCGGCTGCTGAAACTAAACTGGAAGAAAAGATTAAAGCAGATAATCCCCAGAAAGCCCAGCAGATACATACCCTCTTCTTACAGATTGTCGGTCAGATTGAATATCAAGTTAAAGATGCGGAGAGATGGGTTGCTGCTTTAGAAACCAGTTTGAAAAAAGCACAGAATCTGTTGAAAAAGTTACCTGATGAAGATAAAGCTTATCTATTAAAAAAAGGCTTAGCTATCTTGCGCGATTATGAGTGGCCTTTTCCATATGAAGATAAAACAACAATATTTCTTGCTCAACATCCTTCTGATTTGATGGAACTAACTTGGGCTGCTGGAAATTATTCATGGAACCTTTTCCATCAGGGTCTTCCGGTAGTTAAAGATTTGATCAATGAACAAACCTGGCCAATGTTTGTTGATGGACTTGTTAAAATGGCTCAAGCTGCTGGAGGGACTGCAAATTATTTTTTCCAATTTGGTCTTCC
>JBBSWB010000048.1:0-20241 GCA_038046465.1 Nanobdellota archaeon | reverse complement strand
AGGCTAATAGCCTACAACCTAAGAGTAATTTTCAAGATGACTTTCTACTAAGCCGATTGCAGGCTAATTTTCGGAGTTAAAATCGATTTTCCAAGCAGTTCTTTAAGCTGGTTTGCCTTTCTGAATTATTCCCGTTAAGAGGGCCCACTAATTCGTAAATGCTAGCCATTTGCTGCGGGTTATAATGTAATTTATCTCGCAAAACCTTGCCAGAATAACAATCTGCTTCTTTTTGTGCTTGAATATATTGGGCATCAGTAAGAACCTTGTATATGTGGTCAAATCGGAAGTGCCCTATTTCATGGTAAAAAACAAATATTTGTTTTTCTGGAGAGAGTTTCCCTATCCATTCAGGATTAAAATAAATAATCGGGAATCCGGTAACTGCAGATGCAACGGCATTATCGGTCTTCTGAGAATCAAAAACGATTTGGATTTCTTGTTCGTAATGATTATAATATTTGGTTTGTAAGAAGGGAAAAAGAGGGCTGTTTTTGGCTACACCGGACTGGGAAGCGCATCCGGATAGTAGGGCACTTAGTAATAACCCATATTTTGTTTTTCGGTTCATATTTCATCAATTCTCCATTGCGGGTTCACGTCCATAACTCTCCCTTCGTCTTTTCTTAAGAAGCCTTCCCAGGCAATCATTGCTCCCTGATCCCCTGCTAATTCTAAAGGTACTTTGTAAAACTTAGCTCCTCTTTCTTTACACATAATCATCAACATTTCACAGAACCTTTTGTTAGCCCCTACCCCTCCCACCAACAATAGTTCTTGTTTTCCAGTATGAGCCATAGCTCGTTCTACTACTTCAGTTAACATCGCAAAGCAGGTTTCCTGAATGGAAAAGCACAAATCTTCCTTACTGGCTTGTTTTCGATCATATAGCTGTTGTACCTTAGTAAGTATTCCTGAAAAAGAAACATCCATGCCTTTAACTGTATAAGGAAGTTCTATATATTTTCCAGTCTTGGACAATTCTTCCATTTTTGCTCCGGCTGGAAAACCTAAATTAAGAATGCGGCCAAATTTATCGAGCATATTTCCTAATCCAATATCTAACGTTTCACCAAACACGCGATATTTTCCTCCGTCATGGATAATCGTTTGGGTATTTACTCCGGAAACATATAAATAACAAGGATCGGTCAACTTATTCCAAATTTTACCTATACTTAAATGGGCGGCACAATGGTTAACCGGAACTAATTTTTTCCCGTTTTTTTCACTCCATTCTTTTGCTTTATTATAACCAAACCATAACACCGGATCAATTCCTGGTCCGGCAGAATAAGCAATAAAACTAATCTCTTTCCAAGTTAATTTAGCTTCATCTAAAGCGGTTTGCAATACTTTTTCAGCAATTTTTTGGTGATGTTCAACGATCTGATCAGGAATCATGCCAATGTCATTGGAAGTATAACTATCTTTAACATTCGCCAAGATTTTTCCAGTACTGGTTATAATCCCGACCCCAAAAGTATGGGCCGTTGACTCTATTCCTAAGATGTTCATGTGTCAATTAAAATTAGATGTTTATTTAAAAAGATGTGGGTTAAAAACAAGAATTAAATAAGTTTTACCGGAATAAATTTTACAATAAGAGGGTTATTATCATTATCATCATTCTCGCCATCATCGCTGCTGGCAATTACCGCTTCTAAACCAAATTCATAAGCATCACGGCCGCTTAATTTTGGAGCAGATATAATTATGCCCGAATACTCCGTAATAGATTTCCTGAAATTACTTAATCTGCTGCGGCTAGCGGAACAGTCGTTATCGTAGGTTACAGTTGTGCCTCCTATCAAAGCTTGATGAGATTCAGAAATAAACCCAAATAACTTATCCCCTTTGGCAGTAGCTTCCTGTTCATTTTGAGCGATTATAAAATAACGCTCTTTGACTGTGCGTGCAAAATCTCCAAAATCCTGGTAATAACTATACTCTGCTTGGTAAATCTTAATGGGATCTGCCATTATAATCTTAATAGTGGCCTAGTTTAAAAAAGTAGTGAAAAAGAAAATTGTTTAGGTTCTTAAGGTAGTTTCTCTCATTTTATTCCAAATATTTTAAAATAAACACCCTCATTCTACAAATAAATGTTCAAAATAACTCATCAGGATGGAAAAGCCAGGGTAGGAAAACTGAAGACTGCTCATGGAACTATAGAAACGCCTTTCTTTATGCCCGTAGCCACCAGAGCTTCCGGAAAGTATATCACCACTGACGATTATAAAACGATTCCGGCAAAAGCAATTATCTCTAATTCTTTTCTATTAAGTTTAAAGCCCGGAATAAAAACAATGGAAAAAGCCGGCGGAATTCACCATTTCATGAATTTTAATAAAGTTATATTTACTGATTGTGGCGGGTTTCAGATGTCCAGAAATATTTTTATTAAAAAAAGTAAGAAAGGGTTACATTTCCGCAGCCCTTTTGATAATAGTAAAATCGTGCTTACACCAGAAAAAATAATGAATATCCAGCTGACCATAAATAGCGACGTAGCCATGATGCTCGATGACATGTCTCCTTACGGGATAAGTAAAGAAGAAGCTAAAGCAGCGATGGAAAATACCCATCGGTGGGGAAAAGAAAGTTTGCAATTTCATCAAGAACTCAAAAAACAACGAAAATCAAAACAACTTTTATTTGGGATTGTACAAGGGAATTTTTATCCTGATTTGAGAGAAGAAAGTGCCAAATTCATTAATTCTCTAGATTTTGATGGTATTGCTATTGGCGGGGTGGCTATTGGCGAGCCAAAAAAAGAAATGTATCAAGCAGTTGATGCAGCTCTTCCATTCATTACAGAAGACAGACCACGATATGTAATGGGCGTGGGCAGTCCGGAAGAAATATTAAGTTTTATTGAAAAAGGGATAGATTGTTTTGATTCTATTTATCCAACCCAAAATGCCCGACATAATGCTTTATTTACGTCCACAGGAACGATTTGCATTGAGAAGCAGGAATATGCACACGATTTTACTTCTATTGAACCGGGTTGTGGTTGTCACACTTGCCAAAATTACACTAAAGCTTATTTATACCATTTAGTAAAAATTAAAGAACCGGTAGCTATGCGGCTACAGAGCATCCATAATTTATTTTTTGTTTTAAAATTAGTTGAAGACGCCAAAAAAGCCATAAAAGAAAAAAGGTTTGCCGAATTTAAAAAAGAATTTTCCAGCAGATTTAATTAAAAATTAAGACAATAATTTTAATTTAAAATAGAGATTCAATTTAAAATAGCTAAGAGTTCAATTCTTACTTACTTGAAGCTGCTTGCCTTTCCAAATCTCTTTTCTTGGAAATTGCTGCGCTCTTACCAGAACATAAAGCTGCATTAATTAATTCGTCAGCCAAAGAATCTTCAATTTTTATTTTCTTGTTAAAACTTCGAACGTAAGCTCCTTGAGTCATAAATCGTAACGCCAAATCAACCCTTCGTTGTGGAGCTACTTCGACTGCTTTTGGATATCTCGCTCCCCCATATTCAACGGCAATAACTTCTTCCCGTGGAGCAGCATTTTCAATTGCTTTTACCAATACATTCAGTGGATTTTGTTTAAGTTTCTGTTCAGCTTTTATCAAAGCTTTTTCGACCACTTTTAAGGCCTTAGTTTTCTTGCCAGTATTGTGTCCAGAACTCATAAAATGCTTTTTGCTTTTATGCCCCGAGTTCATCAATTTACTAGCTAATCTTTCTATGATAAACGTATAAGATTTATGGAATCTATTCCCTGCGTATCTTGCTCCGGTTTTAGGCAGGATTTTAGGATTCAAAGAGATATAATTAACTAAACCGAGGTCGGAAACAGAAGCTTTCTCTGCAGTCCACCGATTAAAGTATTTAATTTCAACCATATATGTTTATCTCCTTGCTTTCTCTAATTTACCGCTCAACAGAGCAATTAAACTTTGATCATTAACTTTGATAACTTGCCATCTAACCCCAGGAATATCTCCTTTTGCTCGGCCCATTTTTCCGCCAATACATTCAACGATAACTTCATCGTGTTCATTAATAAGTTTTTGAGCGCCATCTCCGGGCATGAAAGCAGTAATTTGTTTTCCATTTTTAATTAATTGAACTCGAGCACATTTTCTCATTGCTGAGTTAGGCTGTTTAGCTTCTACTTGAATCTTTTCTAGAACGATGGCTTTTGCCTGAGAAGAACCAGCTAAGGGGTCAACTTTTTTCTTTAATTTTGTTCTCTTAATTAGCTTAAACTGCTTCCTTCTTTGCTTCAATTTCTTTGCTGATCCTAATCCTCTGGATTTGTTTGCCATTTTAAACGACTTTTACTTCTTTGTTAAAGAACCGTTTTACGGCTCTATTTATAAGCTTAAGGTTTTTCCCACCACGCCCTATTAATAAACTTTTCGTTTTCTTACTGCTATCCTTTATAAAAATAATGTTATTTTCTTCAATAATCTCTTCAACCTTGGCTGGATAAATGATGTTTTTTATAAATCTTACCACTTCATCATTATATTCAATAAGTTTAATTCTTTTGCCAAACTCTTCTTGTGCTCGTTTGATATTAATCGCGCCTTTACCGATTGCTTTTCCCAATTCTCCTGGGGCAACCACAAAATAGATTATTTCTTCATCTTTAAAACAATCTTTTACTCGAACCCGGGCAATTTTTTCCATCAAGGAAGATAAACCAAATGCTTCTTGGTCTAGGATTACTTTGTTCATTTATTTCCCTACTAATTAACTCCTAATACGGCAATGAAAAAGTTCTTCTTGCAGAATATGCCTAATTCTTCGTTGTCAAATTCAATTTTAACGACGGGAACATCAGCTAATCGAGCATAATAATAAACATCTTCACTGAGTTTTGGAGGACAATTACTGGCCAAAAATATTTTATGAAGAGTTTTATTTCTAAGACCTTTCAATACCTTTTCTACCCCAATAACTACTTTATCCTCTTGAATTTTAACTTTTAATTCTTTAATTTCTTTTCCAATTTCTTCTTTCTTTGCCATTATTGTACCTTTCTTATTTCATCTTTGTAACTAAACCAGGCAACCCCGTTCCTAAGGGGACCGGCTGATTAATCATAACATTTTCTACGACGGAAGTCAGTCTGTCTACTTCTCCTTCCAAGGCAGCATTAATAAGATGTTTTATGGGTGTTTCAAATGATGCTCTTGCTAAAACGCTGGCTTTTTCTTTGACTACACCATAACGAGTAATCCCTTTGATAGCTCCGGAAGCACACATGATATCTGCCACCAGCATAACGTGCCTAATGTCAATATTTAATCCTTGTGCCTCAATTACTTTATAAACTTCATTGATAATTGCCTGTCTAGCTGCTTCTATTCCAAACACACTGCAAATTTCGTGAATATCGTTGCTAGTGGTTCTGGTCGTATCAACTTCAGGCATAGCTAAAATATCCTTAAGATTGCTTCCGGAAGTTAAAATCACAAATTCTTCATCCCGCTTTACCGGAAGAACTTGTTTGATTCTCTTAACTCCTAAAAGTTTAACATCTTTTATTTTTTCTTTAAGATTATAAAGTTCTTTGATTTCTTCTGGTTTTCCTTTTTGAGTAAACACGATTTCAGTATTATCATTTGCTTGCATGCTACTGCCTTTGCTTTTTAATTTAAGTGATTTTACAATATCTTTTGCCGTTAACCCGTAATCTTCTAGCAAAGCTTTACTAAGTTTTATTTTAAGAGTCTGTTCAAAAATGTTCAAGGAATATTCCTCTACTAATTCTCCAAAAGTTGTTTCTTTAATTTTTGTAGCAAATTTCTTAACACTTTCAATAGAGCTATTGTGTGGTTTTTTTAAGAAAATTTCCATAGTCGGCGTACTGATATCTTTTCGAGCGTCAAATATTTCTATAATTCTTGGCAAACCCATGGTTACGTTCATCTCAGCAACCCCGGCAAAGTGGAATGTTCTTAAAACCATCTGTGTACCTGGTTCTCCAATACTTTCTGCACCGACTAAACCAACACATTCTCCGGCGTTTATTTTTGCTGCACCATAGACTGAAGCAGTTTTTTCCATAACTTCAGTTAAGTTGCTTTTAGAAATTGTTCCAGGAATATTATTTTTTATCTCGGTTATAACTAACGGAGATAATCTATCAGCATAACTATCAATTAGAGATTCATGTTCTGCTTTCATTGTTTTTCACCAATTACTTGTTGAATAATTTCCTGAACGTCAATAATTCCGCCTTTGGTCTTAGAAACATCTAATGAATCTTCTCCATAAGCGAATTGCACGATTCTTCCACTGGCGTCTCTTACTGAGCCATCGTAAGCAACTTTAAGATCCTGCATAGCGTTAGATAATCTTCGGTAAAGGTAACCTGATTTAGGCGTTCTTAAAGCAGTATCCATCAATGCGTCCCTACCCGTCATTGCCCCAAAGAAAAATTCGTGAGGCATTAATCCGCTCCTAAAATTACTTTTAATAAACCCTCTCGATTTTGAACCTAAATCGCCTCGTTTAAAATAGGATAGGGTTCTTCCATTAAAACCAGTTTCAATTCTTTTACCTCTTAATGCTTGCTGACCTACTAAAGCAATCATCTGAGCAATTTGCAAGGGGTTCCCTCTGGATCCGCTTCTAGCCATAATTAAAGCAGAGTTATTTCCAGTCTGCTTGATAGCTGCTTCTCCGCTTTTATTCCTAGCTTTGTTTAAAACTAATAATATTTTTAATTCTAAAGTTTCTTCCAAAGTTCTACCCGGTAAGGCTTCTAATTTTCCTTCTAAGTATTTTTCAATCAATTTTTCTGCTTCTAATTCTGAATCTTCAATAACTTGTTTAATTTGTTCACTTGCTGCTGGAGATAAATCTAAATCTCCGATTCCAATAGAAAATCCCCTACGGGATAAAACGGCTATACCTAATTTAGAGATTTTGTTTAATAACTCTACGGTATAAGCTGGTCCGTAATTTTCATAAATATTCCTTAACATTAATCCACTTTCTTGTCCTAAGTTTGCTTTGTCCATCAGACCAGATTTTAAGACCCCATTAATAATTTTTACCTGGTTGTCGCTTTTATCTTTTCCGATGAAATTAAAATCTTTAGGTAATAAAACTGAAAATACTTCTTTACCATCAACAGTATCTTTATTAGGTAAGGATGAAAAATCATTCATGCCGCAAGCACATAATAAATCTACTGCTTCGTTCCGAGTCATTACTAGCTCTTTAGTTAGTAAGTAATTTCCGGTGATAGCATCGTGAATACATCCTACTACGCTTAACCCGTATCTGGGGCTGATGATTTGAGTTTCAACCAACATTAATATTCTAGCTTCTGCACGAGCTTCTTCATTCTGAGGAATATGCAGGTTCATCTCGTCACCGTCAAAGTCAGCGTTATAAGGATTACATACTGCTGGATTTAAACGGAACGTTTTTCCAGGCAATACTTTAACAAAATGACACATCATGCTCATTCTGTGCAAAGAAGGCTGTCGGTTAAATAAAGCAATATCTCCGTCTATTAAATGCCTTTCAACAATAAATCCTTCGTCTAATTCTTCTAAAATTTCATCTTTAGTTTCATTAGTAATAGTTTTTCTTCTTCCATTAGGTTTGATAATATAATTTGCTCCCGGATATGTTTTAGGACCATTTTCTACTTTTTTACGCAAATAATCTTTATTCCATTCTGTAACCCGTTCTGAAACAGTTAAGTGCATAGCCATACTTTTAGGCACACCAACTTCATTAAGTTTGATTAAAGGGTCAGGACTGATAACAGTTCTAGCAGAAAAGTCCGTCCTTTTACCGGCAAGGTTATGCCTAATACGTCCTTCTTTACTTTTGATTCTTTCGGTTAAAGTCTTTAAAGGTTGTCCGCCCCTATGTCGGGCAGGAGGCAATTGGGCAACAGAATTGTCAAAGAAAGTAGTAATGTGGTATTGCAATAAATCCCAAAGATCTTCTATAATCACTTCAGGTGCACCGGCATTAATATTTTCAAATAAGCGTTGGTTAATTCTTACTATATCTCCTAATTTATGAGTCAAATCGTCTTCGCTTCGTTCTCCAGATTCCAAAGTAATACTTGGCCTCATAGTTACTGGGGGAATTTGCATCGTGGTAATAATCATCCACTCTGGTCGTACGTGTCCCGGCTTAAATCCGAATATAGTCATTTCTTCGTCAGAAACTTTTTCTAACCGAGCTCGTACTTCAATAGGGCTAAGGCGAACTTCTCCCTCATAGAAATTATAAGGTTTTTCAATTTTGATTTTTTCCTGTTTAGCACCGCAATGAGGGCATTTATCTTTAAATATGAATTTAGTAAAGGTAGATTTTCCTTTATTATCATCGTCATCGTCATCTTCTTCATCTGTTTTTGCAAACATAGTAGAAAACTTTTTTATTTTTTCTTCTGAAATCAAAACTTTTCCGCAAGATTTACAAGTGGATCTTAATAAATCAAGAATTTGTCGGACAAACTTAATATGGATAACTGGGCGGGCTAATTCAATGTAACCAAAATGCCCCGGGCATTCTTTTAATTTTTGACTGCAAGTCTTACAACGTAATCCTGGGTCTATAACTCCTAAGCGAAGATCCATCAAGCCACCATCTACAGGATAACCTTCTCGATCATATAACTCTGGCGTTACTATCTTTGCTGCAGCAGAGTCAGTGATCTGTTTAGGTGAAAATACACTGAAACTGATGCTTTCAATTTTTTTATGTACGTTGTAAATCATCTTTTAATGAACCTCAGTATTTGCTTTTTAGGTTTAGTTTGGCACAGATGCCCAAAGTTCTAATTTCGTCTAATAATAATTTAAATGCATAGCTCATCTCCACGTCGGATAATTCGGCATTATCTCCGTAGAGAGGAGACATTCCTCGCCCATTTTTCCGGGCATCATAATATCCCATCAAGCCGGATTTTTCACAAATAGGCACGATGGTTTTATCAGAGTCAAATCGTTCTTTTAATAACAAAGTTGCACCATGGGCTATGAAAGTATCTTTTTCCATCTCCCCTAATCGCAGTCCCCCTTCTTTTGCTTTACCTTCGGTTGGTTGTCGGGTCAATAATTGGATTGGACCTCTAGCTCGAGACTGCATCTTGTTTGCAACCATATGTCTTAATCTTAAATAATACATGTTTCCAACATAAATTCTAGCCATCATCTTTTTTCCAGTGCGGCCATCATAAAATGCTTCGGTTCCATCTTCTTTGAATCCTAACTGTAATAGTTCTTTACGAAGCTCTTCTTCTTTTTCTCCTTCAAATAAAGTTCCATCAACTAATCTTCCTGCTAAAGCTCCTACTTTTCCACCAACTAATTCAATTAGATGGGACACAGTCATTCTTGAAGAAATTCCGTGAGGAGTAAAAATTAAATCTGGATAAATCCCATTCTCTGAGAAAGGTAAATCTTGTGGAGGAACGAGAATACCGGTAACACCTTTTTGTCCGTGTCGGCTGGTAAATTTATCTCCAATTTCAGGGATACGTTCTTCTCTTAATCTAACTTGGATTAATTTATTTCCTTCTTCATTTTCAGTAAGCACGACAAAATCTGCAGTTCCTTTTTCTCCATATTTTAAACTAACTGAACTTTCTCTTCTAGTTGCTGCAGCTAGATTATATTCATCCATGCTGCTTAAGAATCTTGGCGGAGAGGTTCGTCCAATAATTACATCGCCTTCATCAACTTTAGATTCTGGAGAAATAATTCCATCCCCTTCTAAGAAACGATAATCATGTTCGCTACGGTATCCTTTAACGTCTTTATCGGGAACGGATACTTCGTCCATCAAACCGCCAGAATATCTTAATTCTTGAGCATCAACTGGTCTAAAATAAGTACTTCGAGCAAGACCTCTTTCTATCGATGCCCTGCCTAAAATAACTCCGTCTTCCATGTTGTATCCGTCATAACACATAACTGCTACAATCATGTTTTGTCCAGAGGGATGTTGGTCATAATCGGTAATATCGTGAATTTTTGTTTTAACGATTGGGTATTGGGGATAATGCAGGATGTTTGAATCCATATCCATTCGTAAATGATAATTTGCAGCATAAAAGCCTAAGGATTGTTTTTGGTTTTTACTTCCAATGATTAAACGAGAAGATTGGTTATAATTTCCAAAAGGAACTAAAGCAGTAGTAATTCCACACATTGAACCGGGAGTTATTTCTTGATGAGTATGTTCTGGGGTGATTTCTTTTTCAGTGCAAGCAACTAAAGCGTTTTCTTCTTCACTTGCATCTAAATATTCAATAACGCCTTGCCGAACCAAATCAAGCCAGGTTATTTCATTATTTTCCAATTGTTTAACATGTTTCTCAGTAAACAAGGATTTTCCTTCTTTAACAATAATTAAAGGTCTCCGTGCTCTTCCTTCGTCGCAACTTAACACAATTTCGTTTGCTTGAACATCATGATAAATATTAACTTCTTCTGAAAGAGCACCCTTCCTTCGTAAATCTTTTACTTCTTCTATAAAATGCTGTGCATCTTCCACTGTTCCGATTAATTTTGAGTTTAAGTATATGTCTGCCATTTTAATTTGATTCAGTTAACCCTAAATTTTTTATTTTTTCCAAAACATCTTCTTCATCAACATTTTGGGAAATAGAACAAAGCATAGCTAAATTTTTTCTTAGTCCAATGTTAGTTCCTTCTGGCGTCTCAATTGGGCACAACCGGCCAATATGGGTGCAGTGTAAAGCCCGAGCTTCAAAGTTTTCCTGCGAGGTTGATAAAGGGCTTACTACTCTCTGAAGGTGTGAAACCATATCCAAAAAGTTAGTTCGGCTCATTCTTTGGGATATTCCCTGCCTACCGCCAACCCATTCTCCGGTTGCCATTGAGGAATATAAACGGGAAGTTAATAATTTACCCCTAATAATTACTCTGATTGAAGGCAATTTTCCTCGTTTTATAATTCTCTGGAAATTGTACAGGATATCACCAACTAAAATTTTAAAATTAACTCTAAATAAGTCGATTAGCAAATCGCCGCTCATTCTTAATCTTTTATTCATATAATGATCTTTATCGTCTGCTTGGCGGGTGCCATTGCTAACATCTATGAATTTTTTTAACATTTTGCAGATGTTTAAAGCTTTTTTAAACCTCGCCGAACTATCTACGCCAACATTAGGTAGAAGATATTTATCAATCAATTCTTTGGTACGTTCCATCCTAATTTCTTTTGGCTGGGTTACGCCCACTCTTTTGGCGATATAATCAATAGCATCTTCTTGGGTTTTTATATCTACAAATTCAAATAAATTTAAAATTACTTCTTCGTAAGTCTTCTCTTTGGATACAGCTTTCATAATCTCTTCGTCTTTAACTAAACCCAAAGCTTTGAGGATAATAATTACGGGCATGCTTTTTACCCGGGTAAAACTTAATTGATAAATTCCGTCTTTCTTCAATTCAAAATTGTGGGGTATTTTATATGATCCTTTAGTTGCAAAGAATCGGCCTTCAAAACCGGTTTTGTTTTTTTCAACCATAAAATTATTTCCAGCCAAATCTTCTACGGTAACAATTATTTTTTCAGTTCCATTGATAATAAAATATCCGCCCGGATCGGTTGCATCTTCGCCCCGTTTAATCAACTCTTCAGTGCTTGAGTTATGAAGATGACAATACTTACTTTTTAACATGATAGGCATTTTTCCAATTTCAGCAATAAAATTTTCCCGTTGGACATCATTTACATAAGTGCTGATTTCCAAATAGATTGGTGCAGAATAAGATATTTTTCGTAACCTGGCTTCAATAGGATAAATAGCTCTTTTACTTCCATCAGCTTCAGTTATTTCTGGTTTACCGACGGTAATCCTACCAAAACGAATCTTGAATTTTTCAATGTTATGGGGGATGATGGTTGGTTCTGCTTCTTTATTTTCTTCAATAACTTCTTGCAGCCCTTTTTCAATTAAATTGTTAAATGATTGGATATTACTGTCGACAAACTTTTTTTCTTCAAAATATTTTTTGATTAAAATAGAATTATCCATGCAAAACCACCTCTCTATAATAAGATATAATACCGGCAGTTTTACTTTTTCTTTCGATTTTAATGATGTCTCCAGATTTAACATTAAGGCCTTTTATGGCCGGATCCTCTCTTAGAATTTTAGGCAGGTCTTTAGTATTGATTCCGAATTTCTTGCAAAGTTTCTCCTTTTCAGAGTCGCTGCATTTCATGTGCTTATTAGGCACTTGATATAAATCAACTTTGGAAACCATTTTGTTTTTTTGCCTCGTTAACGGATGATCATAAGCGGGCCGGAAGGGATTTGAACCCTCGACCACTTGATGGCTTTGCATTGGAAAGCTATTCTTCCCCTTGACTTAAAAGTCAAGTGCTCTACCAGGCTAAGCTACCGGCCCACAGTTTATGCCTTTCCTTGAAAGGAAAACGCCCTGGCCGGGATTTTCTTTGGATTGTAATGCACCACAACCACACCTTTGAACCCGGGTCGAAGCCTCTCTATGCGATAAAGCACGACAGGGCTTCATGCTAGGCCGAACTACACTACCAGGGCAAGTAGTTCTATGGCAGCGCTCTTTCTACAGGTTTAATTATTTTTAAAGCACTAATTGTAGAACATTATCTGCCATTTCACAGCTAAAACTCCAGTTTATTTATAAAGATTTCTATTACTTTTGGGAAAAAACCGGTTAAAAACGCAATTTACATCTTTATAAAAGCATTATAAAAATATTATAAACGTATCAAATCTTAACTACTGCCGGGTATAATCTCAATTTAATTAGGTAGTTTAGCGACAGAGATTTTAATTTTAAAAGGTCGCTTTAATTTTTTAATATGAAAAAAGAGGAAGAAACCTTGGCGGTTTCTTCCCATGAGTCCCCCCACCCGGACTTTCAGCAACAATCTAAATTGTTGGCTTTGAACCGGGGATCTCTCGGTGACTATAAGGCTGATCCTTTTTCATCCCAGTCTTAATGACATTTCAAAAGGATTTCTACAGCCGAGCGTTCTAGCCACTGAACTATGGAGGGATAAAGCTCGAATTTCTAATGTGTTTATTAAGTTTTTGTTACAAATGGTTATAGATTATAATAAACTGATTATGATAAAATTTATTAATGGCTGCTCTTTTGCAGGCATTTAATGCGAGAGTAGTATAGTGGTCTAGTATACGGCGTTGCCAACGCTGTGACCCGGGTCCAAATCCCGGCTCTCGCACCATTTTATTTTTTAGTATCGATAAATCAGTATCGATAAATTTAAATTCTGTTTTAATTTTCAACTGAATGAGCAGTTAAATTCAAAAGAAGAGGTTTAGCTTAGAAAATCCAATCGGTTCGTCTCCTGAAGACGGTCAAACCTGTCTCGAAAGATTTAACTGCTTCTTGTATTTTTCTTTCTTCATGGGGAGTTAAGACTTAATGAAGACTAAAAAACTCCTGGTTTGTTAAAGCGGGTTTTTTCTTTCCAAACATTTATATAATCCTAATTGCTATTGCTTTTTATGACTGAAAGAGCATCCGAACTGAGAGAACTATTGTTTCATCTAGAACGAAGAATTAAACCCTTAGAATGGGATTCTAGTAGAAATCAAATCAATGAATTTAAGAAACAACAGTTAGGAAAACTGCAAGAAGAGTTCACTTCTTTACGTAACGAGTTAAAAAATCTTGAACAGCTGCAGAAAAAACCTGAACAAAAAGAACTCGAAAATAATCTTTCTCCCCTAGCTTAAACTTTTAAGACATTATATTTAACTCCTTTTTTAACAACAAGTTTTATAAATCATAGCTCGATTTGAACTAAAACAAGGCTGAGATAAAGCTAAAATGCTTTGAACTGATAGGTTCTTAAGTCTCGGGAGGAATAAAATGGAATTTAAAGTTGTTATTGGAACAAAAGAAGGTAAAAGTTACCAAAAAGAGTTTAAAGGCACAGAAGCAGAAGCTTTGCAAGGAAAAAGCATCGGAGAAACTATTTCTGGAGATCAGTTGGGTTTTTCAGGGTATGAATTTCTTATCACGGGAGGATCTGATAAATGTGGATTTCCTTTAAGAAAAGGTATCCAAGCAGCCAGAAAAAAAATCTTAATTGGAAAAAGCGTAGGTTTTTCTGGAAAAGACCGAAATAATAAGAAACGAAAAGGTCTATTAATAAGGAGAGTTGTCTGCGGGGAAAGAATAGCGGATTCAACCCACCAGGTTAATCTTAAGGTAGTTAAAGTTGGTTCTTCACCATTAGCTCCGCCAGCAGAAGAAAAGAAAGAAGCTCCTAAGGAAGAATAAACTTTTTTAATCTTTTTTTAAAATTGGAAATGAACGTTTCTTTTAATTTTCTTCTAACAAAAATAACAAGATTTTTAAATACTTTTGCTTTACTCTTTGGTTAGCGAAAGATTATGGCTAATCAATTAGGGATTAAACTAAAAGAATCGTGGAATTTTATTTCAGATAAAGTTAAGTCTTTTAAATATTTAACTTTGGGCGAACAGGTTTCTTTTGGCTCGATTGGTTTAGGCATAATTTTTATTTTAGTGTCAGTAGTTTTATTTATAGTTTAATTTAGATTTCAAAAAGAGGTAAAATAAAATGGAACAAAGAAAAAACGATTCGTTTGGAAATTTTGGAAAAAAACCTGATAATCATAATTCTGCTTTAGATAGCGAATTTACTATTAAGCTTAAGCCCAGAATGGTGATTAAAACTTTAGTTTTGGTAGCTATTTTTTTCTCCGTATTCTATGCGGGAAGATTTAGTGCTACTTCTGCTTCCTGCGGGCTTACTGATGTTTCCGATTTTTTCGGGGGCCTTTTTTCTGCTTCTGATAAAACCACTCCGTCTGGAACGGTTGTGTTAGATACTTCGGTCACAGAAACAGAACTGATTACTACACCAGCAAGCAGTACTCCTACAGTCACTACGCCTACGGAGCCTGCAACTACAGGACCAGCTACGAGCGGTAGTACAGCAGCAGCAGTAGAGCCAGTTGCTGAAGAATCAAATGAAGAAATTATTACTACTTATAAAAAAGTGGCTTTAGCCATTGAAGGGGTAAATAAAATCTGGAAAGAACCCGGAGTTTGGGGTCGAATGACTGGAATCGAGTATACTATTAAAAATAGTGAACTTGGGACCATTAAGCCAGCCTATTTTATAATGACAGTAAAAGGTTATGAAGACATGGAAAAAAGATTTGCAATCCCTTACACTTCTGAAACAGTTAA
The DNA here is from genome assembly GCA_038046465.1 of Nanobdellota archaeon. Taxonomy (GTDB): domain Archaea; phylum Nanobdellota; class Nanobdellia; order Woesearchaeales; family GW2011-AR9; genus JBBSWB01. Next base: position 5,005 of record JBBSWB010000048.1, on the reverse strand, counting down.
AGCAGGACAAACCTTACAAGATGCAGCAGCAATCGGGGGTTCTCCTTCCGGCTTTGCTTTTAATAAAGCTCAGGTAAACTTACAGCGAGTTGAAATAAAACTAATGATGTACGATGCTGCCGATAAAGTTATGGCTTTAGCAGTTAGAGAAGTAGACCTAAGCGGAGAATAAATTTTATTTAATCTATTTTTTTAATTTTCTTATTTTTGTTTTGTTTTTTTAACTTTATTTTTCTCAATTCGTTTTCTTATTTTTTACCTGATTCTTTGAATTGAGTTCTCTAATCTCTACAAAACGTTAATTATAAATACTTAAATAATTTATTAAGTGATTATGGAAGATATATTGGAATTAATTAAAAGCAGAAGAAACGTAAAAAATTTTTTGCCTAAATTTGTTTCCTGGGAAAATCTTTCTAGAATCCTTGATGCAGGCAGGCATGCGCCCTGCTGCGGTAATATTCAGAACTGGAAATTTGTTTTAGTTTATGAATTAGATCAAAAACAGCAATTGGCCGAATTAACCTACGATCAATATGAAATCGCTCAGGCAGCTTATTTAATTGTGGTTTGTGCAGAACCAGAGAAGGCAGAGCGGTATTATGGTCTTCGCGGAGAAACCTTATATTCTATTCAAAATTGTGCTGCAGCCATCCAGAATATGCTCTTAGAAGCACATTCTTTAGGTTTAGCAGCTCGCTGGATCGGCGGGTTTGAAGAAGATAAGGTTAGGTCTTTATTAGGCATACCTGCAGAAATTTCTCCTCAGGCAATTGTGGCGATAGGTTATGCTAAAGAAATACCTCCAAAACCACCTAAATATCCTTTAGAAGGGTTAGTTTATTTTGGTTATTGGAGAAATCGCATGAAAGATCCAGCTAAATATATGAATGATCTTGCTACTATTTTAGCGAGGAAGACGGCCGCAGTTAAGAAAAGTATTCAAGAAGGAGCAGAAAAAATAAAAGAGAAAGCTAAAGAAGTTGTTAGAAAATAAATAACTGTGCATAAATAATTAATCTGGTATTTTTTTCTTAAAAACTATTTTTTAAAAATTATTGAACGGATTATAAATAGATTAAATCACTGATTGATTATTATAATAAATTTTTGAAAAATACCGACGTAGAGAATTAAAAAAGAGATTCAAAATAAATGTTAATTAGTACTGCAATATATACTTCTTAAAATATATAACAAAGAACAAAAATATTTAAATATAAGCTAAGCTTTACCAAAAATAAAGGTTTGGTCACCTTTAGTTTGTTAATAAATTTGGTCGTTTTGGTTTGTACTTAACTTATTCTAAGTTTAGTTAGTTTACATCACATGTTGGTCAGACATAAGATGCATGTTGTTGAAAATAGAAAAGTAAAACTAGTATATAATATTTTGTATGCTCTAGTATCTATTTTCCAAACTATAAAAATATAAAAACATAAAATAAATAAAAAAAAATATAAAAAGAGGGTATAAAAATCGAGGTGGTGTTAAAATGGATTTTCTCGTCGAGAAAGCGCTGGAATCAATGCCAGCAAATGAATTTGGAAGAGTAAACCAAGCTAACATTAGAGTTATTGGTGTTGGTGGTGCAGGCAACAATATGGTTAGTTGGTTATATAAGAAAGGCATTAAAGGAGCAGAAATAATTGCAACTAATACGGATGTCCAGCACTTAGATATAACTGGTGCAGATCGAAAATTCTTAATTGGTAAAGACTGTACTAGAGGACTAGGATGTGGCGGATTCCCTAATAAAGGTGCAGAAGCTGCTCAGGAATCCTTAACTCATATTAAAGAAGCACTTAAAAGTTCAGATATGGTCTTCGTCTGCGCAGGTATGGGCGGAGGAACAGGAACAGGTGCAGCTCCAGTTGTAGCTCAAGTAGCTAAAGACACTGGCGCAATCGTAATTGGTACCGTAACCATGCCTTTCAATATTGAAAGAGCAAGATGCGATAAAGCTGAATTTGGTTTACAGCAATTAAGACAAGTATCTGATACAGTTATCGTTATTGATAACAACAGATTAGTTCAAATTGCCGGTAATCTACCGATTCAACAAGCTTTTGCTGTAGCTAATGAACTAATTTCAACTATGATTAAAGGGATTGTAGAAACTATTGCTGTACCTTCCTTAGTTAACTTGGATTACGCGGACGTAAAAGCAATTATGTCCAATGGCGGAGTAGCAGCTATTGGTGTTGGTTCATCCGATACTAACAACCGAGTTGAAGAAGCAGTTAAAGGTGCTTTAAGCAATCCTTTGCTAGATATCAACTATGATGGAGCTACAGGAGCATTAATCCATATTACTGGCGGTCCGGATATGACTTTGGACGAAGTAAGCAGGATTGGTGAACAGGTAACTGAATCATTGGATGATGATGCTAACGTAATCTGGGGTGCAAGAGTTTGTGACGATATGAAAGGAAAATTAACCGTAATGACTATCATTACTGGGGTAAATTCTCCTTGGATCTTAGGAAAACTTGACCACCGGAAAGCAGAGCAAAGAGCTCATACTTTAAGTAAGGAATTGGGCATCGAGCTTGTTTAAAAAAGGCGATAGTTTTCGCCTATTTTTTCATGCTAAAAGAAATCTTGCCTTAGCAATTTCTTATACACCACCCCCACAAGAACTCTTAAGGCAAGGTTTTCTTTTTATTTTTTCTTTTTTATAATTCTTTTTTATAAAATTTTTTAAGAATTTATTTTAATAACTGTTCTAAACTAGAATAAACAGTTTTAGAATCTTCTGGTTTGCCTTCGCAGTTTAAAGTAGGAATAGAGCAGCGTTGATATTCAAGCTTTTTTTTATCGTCATAAACTAAAATTGCAGCAAAAGGACAGGTAAGCGTAAGCATTAGTCCTGCAAACAGGCCATTATCTCCCCAAAATTTCCAATCGTATAACTGGCTAATCTTATCATTATAAATTTTCATCTCTGAACCATTTTCAAACCTTTTTAAGTCCATTTTAGCTTGTAAAGCCAACTGTTCATTTAAAGAGCTTTTTTGAACACAATTCTGTTGATAAGCTAGGAAAGATCGTTCTCGTAATTCTCTTAATCTAAAGATTGTTCCCCCTTCTTTATTGGCTTCGGCTATAGCATTTTTAACAAATTGGTCACTAAGATAAGCATAGGGCGCACTGAAAGTCAGAGTAGCAATACCTAACAGTGCCTGAACCATTATTGCAATTTCACATTTATTAATGCCCACGTCGTATTCGATTGGAGGTTATGTATATAAATCTTTTTTACGAAAACCTTTAAATAACCAAACTAACTTCTTCACCGCATGGATAAAAAGAACAACCTGGGAATAACAGTTAAAAAAGAAGAGGATTTTTCGGAATGGTATACTCAGCTGATTCAAAAAGCAGATTTAGCAGATTACTCTTCGGTTTCCGGGTGCATCGTTTATAAGCCGGCTTCTTACGCTATTTGGGAGAAAATACAATCGGAGGTTGATAAACGGTTTAAACAAATAGGCATTCAAAATGCTTATTTCCCTCTTTTTATTCCTGAATCTCTACTGCAAAAAGAAGCGACTCACATTGCTCATTTCTCTCCAGAAGTAGCTTGGGTTACCCATGGTGGAGATACTAAATTAGGTGAACGATTAGCAGTCCGTCCTACTTCGGAAACAATTATGTACGAATCGTATGCTAAATGGATCCGTTCTCATAATGATCTGCCTTTAAGATTGAACCAATGGAATAATGTAGTTAGATGGGAGTTTAAGCATCCCACCCCTTTCTTAAGAGGAAGAGAATTTTTATGGAATGAGGGGCATACTTGTTTTGCATCTCAGAAAGAAGCACTTGCTGAACAAGAAGAGATTATTAGTATTTACGATGAGGTTTGCCGAAATTATTTAGCTTTGCCTTCTTTAATCGGTAAGAAATCTGAAGGAGAAAAATTTGCTGGCGCAGAATATACTGTTTCGTTAGAATTTTTAATGCCTAATGGAAAAGGGATTCAAGGGCCCGATTTCCATCACGACGGGCAGAATTTTGCTAAAGTGTTTAATATTACTTTTGCCAACAAAACTGGCCAGCAGGAACATGTCTGGCAGAATACTTTTGCCATTACTACCCGCATGTTGGGGGTTTTGTTTGCTATTCATAGCGACGATAAAGGGTTAGTGTTACCTCCTATGTTAGCACCCGTTCAAGCAGTAATTATTCCAATCCTCTTTGGTGATTCTAAGGAAAAAATACTTTTAGAAGCAGAAAAACTAAAGAAAAAATTAGAAAAAAGTGGGATTTTAGTTTATCTTGATAATCGAGAAAGTTATTCCTCTGGATGGAAATTCAGCGAATGGGAGATGAAAGGAATTCCTATCCGCATTGAATTAGGTCCAAGAGATTTAGCAAAAAAACAAATAGTCGTCGTGAGAAGAGATACCGGTGAAAAACAATCTTTGTCTATTTTAACCGCTGATAAAAAATTAGCCTCGCTTTTAAAACAAATTCAAGCAGACTTATATGCAAAAGCAGAAAAATCCCTTAAGAAAAGTATTGTTAAAGTTGATGCGCTTGCAGGAAGTGAAAAAGAATTGGATGCTAAAAAAATCTTATTTGCTCCGTGGTGTAATTCTGCTGAATGTGAAGAGCTAATCAAAGAAAAAACCGGCGCCAAATCCTTGAATTCTCCTCTTAAACAGCCGGCAGTTACCGGAAAATGCTTTGCCTGCGACAAGAAAGCTAAAGCCTGGTTCTATTTCGGAAGAAGTTATTAGAGGTTAACCGGATTTCCAGCGGCACTATCCGTTTTATGAGTGATACATTTCTCAAATCACTCACTTTTTTCTTAGTTCTATTTTTGGACTTACAAGAAATGCAGTAGAGAGGAGCTTAAAACAAGAATATTTCTTAACTACTCGCCAAAGCTAATTACAAAAACGAGCAAAATCACTCACTTTTCGAATTGTGCCTTTCCAGCGGCTTAGTAGAAAGTCATCTTGAAAATTACTCTTAGGTTGTAGGCTATTAGCCT
>JBBSWB010000047.1:0-11220 GCA_038046465.1 Nanobdellota archaeon | reverse complement strand
TTTGGCGGCGCTGCCAAATTTCCCAGCAATGCTTTTGCTTTCTCAAGTATATCGTCTTTTACCATAATTAGTTACCTCAGTTTGACTACTAAACTATCTTTTATTTATAAATGTTTCACTATTTACTCCTAGACAGTACTCAAGAAATTAATATCGTTAAATAAATCTACCTGCCCCTTTCCAAATGCTCCCGTAATTGCACTACTCGGGCATAATATTTTTTCTGAACTTTTTCTGGTAGAGCCAGATAAAGGCCATACATATTTTGATATACTTTTTTCTGTTCAGGAAGGTCTTTTTCATCGACATCGTGAAAATACCACTCCAGTTCTTTTTCACAGCGGATGCTGGATTCTATTTTTTCTCTTATCTCGGTCAGATTAGGATAAAAAGATATTTTTTTCTGTTCTGGTAAATTCAAATAAAGGTCGTAAGCATCTAGATAATTGCTTTTCAACCAATCTAAAGATTGCTTATTCAGTTGTGAATTAATCCTTCGAAGTTTTCGGTGCAGTCGGTTGATAGTTGAACAAAATTCCAATAAGATAAGGCTTAAACTAACCAAAAGTACGCCAGCAAAAACGATTGCTAAAATTAACCAATTATTTCCTGCCATAAATGTCTCTTTTTTAATGCTTTTTTTAATACTTTTTTGTATTCTTTTTTGTTGGTTTAATGCTTATTTTTTATTGGCTTAACTCTGCTAATTTACTTTTTAAATCAGTTATTTTGATCCTTTTTTGTTTGGTAGTATCCCTGTCACGGATAGTAACTGCGTTATCTTCTAAAGATTCAAAATCAACAGTAATACAATAATTGACCCCCATTTCATCAGCTCGGGCATACCTTCGGCCTACTGAACCACCAGTATCAAAATAACAGGAACAGTTTTTCTTTAATGAATCGTATACTTCTTCTGCTTTAGCCAGCAGTTCCGGTTTGTTTTTTACTAAAGGAAATACCGCACAGAAATAAGGAGATAATTGTGGCTGAAGATGCAGAAGGATGTTGCCTCTTTCCTGGTTGTCTTCATAACCCAGGTCTAATAAAGCATACACATTTCGATCTACCCCAAAAGAGAGTTCTAAAACATGAGGAATGAACCGGCTGCCACTGGCTTCATCAAAAATTTCCATCTTCTCTTTAGAAATTTCCTGATGCCCCTTCAGATCGTGATCGGTCCGGTAATGCAACCCGCCCATTTCTGTAAATCCTAGTTCAGACAGATTAATCTCTAAATCAAAATGATATTTGTTATAAAAAGCTTTTTCTTTATCATCTAATTCGTAAAACCTAAATTTTTCTGTGGGGATTTTTAATACTTCAAAATAAAACTGTTGGATTTTAACGAGGTGAAAAACATAAAATTGAGGTAATCCGTAATCAACTAATTCTTGGGCAGTTCGGTCTACAATTTTATTTGTTTCTCGATCTTTGACTAATAAAGTTTTTAATTTATAGTCTTTAACGAGATTAAAGTGTTTGTGTTTGCTAATTTCAGCAGGATTAAAAAAAATCTGTAATTCTGCTTGGGTAAATTCTCTTTGCCGTAAAGTTAAATTTCGAGGAGAAATTTCATTACGATAAGCTCTCCCAACCAAGGCCAAACCCAAAGGCAATACTTTTCTTAATAATTCAAATTGGTGTTTAAAATTTACATAGGGCGATTGGGCGGTTTCCGGTCTCAAGTAAGCTTTATTTACCGTCGTTGCGCCCATGTTTAAAGGGAACATCATATTCAAGATTGTTACTGGTTTAAAGCTGGCCCCACATTGCGGGCATTTAAGTTTATTTTTAGTAATTAATTGGGTTAATTCTTCCGGAGAAAGCCCCTCTGCTCGTTTGGCAAGATTTTTCTCAATCAGGTGGTCAGCTCTTTCTACAAAATCACATTTAGAACATTTGGCTAACGGATCAATAAAATTATCCAGATGTCCGGAAGCCTTGAAAACTTTTTCATGCATAATGTTAGAAGTTTCCAGTTCAAAATAATTATCATCCAACCCTAAAAAATAGTTTCTCCATATATTTTCAAAATTATGCTTTAATCTGGTCCCTAAATGACCATAATCATATAATCCTGCTACTCCCCCATAAATCTCTGAAGAGGGATAGATAAATCCTTTTTTCTTACAAAACACCACTATATCTTGCGCTGAATGAACCATACAACTCCTTATAAATGAGAATTATTAAATGTTTCTATTAAAAAACTTTAAAGGTTTTGCCTTCAACAGTCATAATAATCAATCCCCGGTATACTACGACCACCATCAGGACTACACTGCTCCGTACTTCCTACAGGGTGCCTATCTCGTAATTCAGTTAAAGTTTTTCTTAACGGACCAAGCAATTTTGTTTGGATTCCTTTTTTTTTACAACTATTAATAAACCCGTTTGTAGAATAATCATAACTGGTTTCAGTAACTTCTGTATAATAAGAACTGCCGAATTCACCGGTTGAATTATAACTATGACTGTTCTCGCGATATATTCTTATGGGCGAACCGCAAAAGATTGTTATCTCCCCAGCAGAAACAGGTAAGGATGTTGTAAATTGAATATATGCGCTACCTTCTTTCTGGTACCCTACTTCTGTTTCTTTTAATTTATATGAAGTTGCAGCACTATAATCTGGAGTGGTAAACCTTCTTTTAGTACCTTTACCTCTTACCAAAATTTCTAACCCCGAATCTTTGAGTTCAGTAAGTAACTGTAATTCTGCCCCCACATTTTCTAAAGTTTGACCTATATCCCGTACACCTTGTTGCTTTTTCTTGGTCATAATAAATGATTACCTTCCTTCTTCTTTATATATATTGAGAAATTGGGTTCTATTTCCCTTTCAACCAATCTACTTCCTCTTCATTTAATTCTAATTCTTTAGCAATCTCCGGTCCGGAACTGCCTGTAAACAAAGCTCGTAGATAAGGCACTTGTTCTAAAGCTACTTTCTGGGAAGTATGGGTTTTCCGGGCTAATTTTTCAGCAATTTCTTTTTTCTTGGCATTTTTCATTTTTGCCTGCCACATGCGCAAGAAACGCATCGTTGGCCGGTAAGCAGTAAAATCCGGATTTTTCTCTTCCTTAGCAGAAGAGATTCCCGCCGTCAGTAAATTATTGATATAAACTAAAAACCGCCAATGCTGTCTTCGGATTATTCGCCCATTAAACACGTCTGCTCTTGCCAAATGTTCGTATGCTTTGGCCAATGATTTGGCAGAAAGATATTCTTTAGGCAGATTTTCGTCCATCCAAAAAAATACATCTCGAAGATCGGTATCTAAATCGTCTAAGGCAGGCAAGGCATTCTCTGCTGAAGAAGATTTAAAGATTACTGTTAAGGCATTAAGGATGGTTTCGGTTTTCTTTCTCTCCGAAAGATTAGTCACCGCAGTAAACGAAATCTGTTTATCTGCTGAACAAACCTGTAAATCTAATAAAGCTCCTCTTAAATCTCCATCAGCCCTCCGGGCTAAAGAATTAATTGCTTTTTCTTCAAAAGGGATGCTTTCCTGTTCGCATACCCATTGCAAAGTGTGCGCAATGGTGCGGTATTGTAATTTATGAAAATTAATCAACTGGCTGGATTTTTTTAAGGGCTTTAATTTACTGTCTTCAATCTCATTGGCAGTTAAAACCACTGGAAAAGAAGATTTTTCAATTGCTTTCATTAAGGCCGGAACACAGCCTCGATCTTTAACTCCGGAAAGATTATCTACTTCATCAATTAAAATTATTTTTGGTCTAAAGAACAAAGATTGCTGGCCCAATGCAGAATCTAAGAAAATTTTAATGCTTTCTGCATCGCGGAAGTCTGAAGAATTAAGTTCTAACACATCGTAACCTAATTCTTTAGCCAACGCATATACCGAAGAAGTTTTTCCATTACCTAAAGGACCATATACTAAGGCGGCTTTACACTCTTGAGTCTTATAATTAACAATGAACTCTTTTAATTCTTCTACCGCTTTATCTTGTCCAAAAATCTGGTTGGAATTCTTGGGAGCATATTTTAAAGTGAAAAAGACCATAATTTATTCAGAAGAGGGGTGGTTTTTAAAAGTTTGTGGGTTCTTTAGCAAAAAGAGTATAACCAATAGAAAATTCTTTAAAGAACGAACCTTTTACCCACGTCGCACTACAAACTTTTTTACCTTGAACCAGACCTTCTAAAGGAACCCTGATTTGGTTATCTTGGGTAAGGCGAAGATAATTAATAACCAATTTTGCTTTCGTGAACAAAACTTTTCTCTGAAAAAAATCTTCTTGAAGGCTTTGTTTCCAGCGGCTATCTTTCAACAGTTTGTTCTCATCCAGATTATTCTTTCTAAGAAATTTCTTGATTTTGTCGGGAAGGATATATTCAATGTTTACAATATTTCCCTGCAATTCAATATTTTTAATCATAATTTTAAGAAGAACTCGGAATTTTTAAAAGTTTGGGTTGGGCTTGGTTAAATGTATAATCGAACTTCATAATCTATTTAAACCATCAACCCACTTAACATTCACGATTGAAATGAGGGTAGGACTTACATATGATGACGTGCTGCTGGTGCCTAAAAAAACACCGTTAAATTCACGCAGCGAGGCAAATATAAAAACTTTATTTACTAAAAATATTTCTTTAAACATCCCTTTAGTCAGCAGTAATATGGCTACCGTTACCGAACATAAGATGGCCATTGCTTTAGCAAGAGAAGGAGGATTAGGGGTTATTCATCAATTTGGAACGATTGAAGAGCAAGTTAAAGAAGTTAAAAAAGTTAAAAAAAGCACCAGTTATGTTATCGAAAATCCTATTTCTATCCCGCCCACGGTAACGATTGCTGAGGCAGTTAACACCATGAAAACAGAAGGGGTAACTAGCCTGTTAGTAAAAGAACAAGGAGAATTGGTTGGTATATTTACTTCTAGAGATTATTTATTTGAAACTGATTTAAGTAGAAATATTACTGAAGTAATGACTCCTAAAAATAAATTGATTACCGCTAAACCGAATCTTCCGTTAGAAGAAGTGAAACAAATCTTACACAAACATCGAATTGAAAAATTACCTTTACTAGAAAATGGCCGGGTAGTCGGTTTAATTACTACTAAAGATATTAAAAAATTAGAATATTGGCCTAATGCTGCCAGAGATAGAAAAGGAAGATTGTTAGTGGGAGCAGCAGTCGGTGTAAAAGATACTATCGAGAGAGCCAATGCTTTGATTCAGGCCGGAGCAGATGTAATTATTTTAGATCTTGCCCATGCCCATTCCGATTTAGTTCTTCGCCGAATAAAAGAGTTTAAAGAATATTTTCCCCAGATCGATTTGATGGTAGGAAATATTGCTACTGCCGAAGCAGCTAAAGACCTACTTGAAGCTGGTGCTGACGGACTAAAAGTAGGTATCGGTCCTTCTGCGGTTTGTACTACTAGAATAATTTCCGGCTCAGGTGTACCGCAATTAACTGCAGTAATGGATGTGGTAAAAGTTGCTAAAGAATATGATGTTCCCGTCTGTGCTGATGGGGGAATGAAATATCCTGGTGATGTTGCCAAAGCTATTGCTGCTGGTGCTTCAACTATCTTTTCAGGAAGTTTTTTTGCCGGCACTGATGAAGCTCCTGGTTTGATTATCATGAAAGATGGAAAACGCTATAAGCGCTACATGGGCAGTGCTTCTTACGACAGCAACCACGAACGCAAAGAAAATTTAGAACAGGAAGCAGTTAAAGAAAAACTAGATGTTTATGTTGAAGGGGTTTCTATTCTGGTCGACTACAAAGGCTCGGTTAGAGAAGTTATTTCTAGTTTAGTTAAAGGGCTGCAGAGCGGCATCAGTTATTGCGGAGCAAGAAATATTCCGGAAATGCACAAGAAAGCCAAATTTATTCAAATCACTTCTGCCGGCTGGGAAGAAAGTAAGAGCAGAGGACATAAGCTGAGTGAGTGATTATTTACGTATACTATTCATAAAAACATTTTTAAATAACTACTCCGCTTTCTCATTACTATGGACTTACCTAAGCAATATGACCCAAAAGAAGCTGAACCGCGGTTGCAGCAGTTTTGGAAAGAGAATAAAATCTATAAGTTTGATGAAAAATCTAAACAGCCAATTTACAGCATCGATACTCCTCCGCCCTATGCTTCTGCTGACCATTTACACGTCGGACATGGAATGCATTATTCTCAATTTGAATTTGTAGCTAGATTTCAGCGAATGTTAGGTAAGAATGTTTTTTTTCCTATGGGCTATGATGACAATGGCTTACCTACCGAAAGATATGTCGAAAAGAAACATAAAATAGACAAATCTAAAATCAGCCGGGCAAAATTTATTGAATTATGTTTAGAAGAAACTAAAAAAACCGGACAAACTTATTACGACTTGTTCACTCGATTAGGATTTTCTATCGATTGGGATTTATTGTATCATACCATCGGAGACCGAGCTAGAAGAGTTTCACAAAAATCATTCTTAGATTTATATAAAAAAGGCCACTTAGAAAGGATTGATGCGCCAACCACTTGGTGTACTAAATGTCAAACTACGATTGCCCAAGCCGAATTAGAAAACGTGGAAATGAAATCTCATTTTAACGATCTGGTGTTTAAGTGCGGCGGTAAAGAGTTAATTATCGCAACTACTCGACCAGAATTATTACCAGCCTGTGTAGCTTTATTTTATCATCCTGACGATGAACGTTACCAACCCTTAAAAGGAAAATTTGCAACTGTCCCCCTATTTAATTATGAAGTCCCTATTCTTGCTGATGAAAGCGTAGCAAAAGATAAAGGAACCGGCTTAATGATGGTCTGTACCTTTGGCGACAAAGAAGATATTGAAAAATGGCATAAATATAGTTTGCCTTTACGAGTCGTCTTAACTGAATCGGGTAGATTAAATGAACTAGCTGAAAAATATACTGGATTAAACTTGAAAGCTGCTCGAGAGAGCATTATTGATGATCTAAAAGCAGCTAAACTTTTGATTAGGCAAGAAGAAATCACCCACCCCGTTAATATTCACGAACGTTGCGGGACCGATATTGAATATCTTAAAAAACCGCAATGGTCCATCAAAGTATTAGACAAAAAAGAAGAGTTGATTGAACAGGCGCAGAAGATTAACTGGTATCCCAAACATATGAAAGTAAGATATGAGCATTGGGTAAAAAACCTGCAATGGAACTGGGGCATCTCCCGACAAAGATATTATGGCGTACCTTTTCCGGTCTGGCACTGTAAAGATTGTAAAGCCATACTTCTGCCCCAGGAAAAAGATTTGCCAGTCGATCCACAAGAACAAAACTACCCGGGAAAATGCAGCTGTGGGTCCAGCAAAATTGAACCAGAACGAGATGTGATGGACACCTGGATGACTTCTTCAGTTTCGCCGGAAATTAATGCGGATTGGGGTGGCGAGCATGAGCGTAAAGGTTTTTTGCCCATGTCTCTGCGCCCACAAGCGCATGATATTATCCGAACTTGGGCTTTTTACACGATTGTAAAATCATATTATCACCATAACCGTGTTCCTTGGCAGGACATCATGATCTCTGGACATGGACAGGATCCCAGCGGACAAAAGATGAGTAAAAGCAAAGGCAATTTTGTAGTTGCCGAAGAAGTTATCAATAAATATTCTGCTGATGCCTTTAGATTCTGGGCTGCCTCAGTAAAATTAGGCGATGATTTACCCTTCCAAGAAAAAGATGTGCTTACTGGACAAAAATTTATCACTAAATTATGGAATGCTACTAAATTTAGCTTAATGCATTTGGAAGATTACTCACAAGACCATCCTCCAGAAATTAAATCCTTAAATGTATTTGACCAATGGCTGCTCAGCAAACTTCAGAAATTAATTCAAGAAAGCACCGACAGTTTCAATAAATATGAATACAGCCGAGCAAAAGCGGCGGTGGAAAACTTTTTCTGGCATTCGTTTTGCGACCAATACTTGGAAATCGTTAAAGATCGCTTGTATAACCCTGATTTAAGAGGAGTGGAAGCTAGAAAAAGCGCCCAATTTGCTTTATACAGTTCTTTATTAGGAGTAATTAAAATTGCTGCTCCCATCCTGCCACATATTACTGAAGAAATCTACCAGCTATATTTTGCTAAAACTGAACGGAAAAAAAGCATTCATAATTCTTCCTGGCCGCTATTAAATGAAAAATTATTAAACGATAAAGCAGAATTAACCGGAGATTTGGGTGTAGATATAATCAATTCTGTCCGTAAATTTAAATCTGAAAATCAATTATCCTTAAAAGAAGAACTGTCTCAATTGATTTTAATTAGCGCTGAACCTGAATTTGAAAAGATGATTAAGAGTATTGAAGCAGATTTACAAGCAGTGTTAAAAGTTAAAAAAATAGCTTTTATCGGAAAAACTTCTTTAGAAAGCGAGAAATTTGCGGTTAAGATTGGAATCGATAAATAGGCTCAAATAGGCTTAAAATTACGAAATCTTTATAATTAACAAGAACATATTAGGATTAAAGAAGGGCGTGTGAGGATAATACGTTCTTTAAAAAAATTATTAAAATAAACCGTTGAGGTGTTTAATATGGTCGAAGGTTACTGTGTTAAGTGTAAAGCAAAAAGAGAAATGGCTGATGCTAAAGAAGTTGCCATGAAAGGAAAGGGCGGCGTACAACGAAGAGCTATGAAAGGAAAATGCCCTAAATGTGGAACTACCATGTTTAGAATTCTTGGTAAAAAGAAATAAATAACTAATTTAGCTTTATTTTTTTTTATTTTTTGTATTTTATTGTTTGTATTTTTGTCTACTTACCCTAGTGAAGTTGTTTATTAGTAAAGTTATTTTTTAATTAAATTATCCAGCTGATTTATTAATTGGTGAGTTTTATCCCCCATCATTTTTTTATATTCCGGAACAATATCAGCTGTAAACTTAGACATGCCTTCATAAGTCTGGTGATGTTTTAACATATCCCTAATAACTTCGAATGGTAACGTAGCAATATCTGCTCCAGCTAAAGCTGTTTCCCTTACTTGCCGAACATTTCTCAATGATGCCGCTAAAACTTCTGTTTTTAAATTGTGTTTTCTAATAATTTCTACACATTTTTTCACTAAATCAACTCCAGAGACAATTCCTTGGTCATCTTTTCCATTGCCTTGGGCTGGAAAATAAGCTTTTTTATCAAAGTCGCTGCCTTTTCTTAGATCATCATCGATCCTTCCAGCAAAAGGGCTTACAAAAGTTGCTCCGGCCTTGGCCGCCAGTAAAGCCTGTTCCGGAGTAAATACTAAGGTGCAATTGATGGGGATTTTTTTCTCAGCAAGCGCTTTGATTACTTTTATTCCATCAAAATGAGTGGAATCTTCCTCTTTAAAAGCAGGATTTACGGGAATTTTGATATTAACATTCCCATATTCTTTGAACATTGAATATAATTGTAGAGCTTCCTGCAGCATTCCTTCGGCAGTAGTTTCAGTAACTTCTAAACTTACGGGGTTGCCTTTGGCTGATAAAACAATTTGATTAATGTATTCCCGAAGATTGATTTCCATTCCTTTGGCTTTTAATTTATCTACTGCTTTTTTCATTAAAGAAGGATTAGTAGTAATACCATTAACAATTCCCCACTCGAACGCCCGCTTAATTTCATTTAAATCCGCACTATCAACAAAAATTTTCATGTTATTAACACCTCTTAGTTTGTTTTTGATTTAATTATTAATTTTTTAATATTGTTTGTATTTTTAATATTTTTAGTATCTTTAATCTTTAACAAGAACCATTTTACCCTATTCTTTCTTTAAAAATCCCCGGCTCTTTATAATTTCCAAAATATTTATTAACTGCACCTTTTTAAACTTAGATTAACATGAACCCTAACCGAAAAAAACGCTTCCAAGAATTAATTTTTATATTGGGAGTTATTGGGCTATTAACTTCTTTATATTTAACTTACATTCATTATTTTCCGGCTGAAAGTGCTATTTGTGATCTGGGAGAAACAGTTACCTGCTCTTCCGTTGACAAAAACAGCTATTCAACCATTTTCAAAGTACCGGTAGCGGTATTAGGAGCTATTTGGTTTGTGGTGCTCCTATTGTTAAATGGTATGGCTTACCGCAAGGATGGCCCTTGGAGAAGAGAAGTATTGGCTTGGTCCATCATAGGTATACTGTCCGTGGTTTATTTCATAGGCATAGAAATCTTGATAAAAACAGTTTGTCCTTTTTGCACTTTAGTTCATCTGGTTGTTATTATTACTTTAATTCTATCTACTTTAATATATAAACAATAATCAGTTTACCAATGGTTATTGGATATACCAAAAATTCTTAATAATAAAAACGGGCGTTGTTAGTATTATTATTATTCAAACACTTTAAACCTAGAAAACAAACTTAAGAGAAACAACTTAATTGATTCGTGCCTTCTGATGAACACAATACTTTATTGTTTTCAATAGTATAATAATTTATAGAAGGATTATCAACTTTTTGCTTGCAACAAATATTATTAGCCATGTTTTTGATTAATACGTCAAAAGAACTTTTAACTGTTTCTACTTCTTCCTTAAGAGCAGTTATTTCTGCTGCATTTTCATCTTTTGCTGCCTGTACTTCAGCATCTTTTTCAGTAATTCTTACTTCAAATGAGTCAATTGTTTTTTCATATAATTCTTTAGCGCTATACAGGGAAGACTGTTCTGCTAAACATTTAGTTAACTCACCAGCTTTTTGAGTTAGTTCAGCTATTTTTGTATTTAATTCGTCGGTTTTTGCAGTCAAAGCTGACTGTAATTCTTCAGCAGCTTGCGTATTTTCAGTATCTATTTGTAAACGTAAATCTTGGATGCTTTGCCCTAATAATTCCATATCAGAATTATTTCCTTCTGCTTGATATACTCCCAAACCTAAAATGGCTGGCTGCACTACAAATAAAAGCAAAAGAAATCCAACGATTACAGAAATGATGATAACTACATTTTTACTTCCGGCATTTTTAAGGGATCTTTCTTTATTAGAAACATCTTTATTCGGCCTTTCTTTGCCGTCCCAAATTCCTTGCGGAAGAACTTTATTATCTACCATCTTTTTTATGAACGCTATTCAAACAACTATCTAAATAATTTTTCTTATAGGTTAAGAAAATAAAACACCTTTATAATTGTTGCGGTTTTGAGTAATACTTCAGTATTCTGAAGTGATTTAATCTATATTCTCGAGTACAGAAAT
>JBBSWB010000046.1:0-1431 GCA_038046465.1 Nanobdellota archaeon | reverse complement strand
CAATTCATCCCCAACGCTAAAGCGGGGGGATTTCTTGCTCAGAAGCTATATTAAATGTATTACTTGAATATATATTTTACAGATATTAAAAAAGATATAAAGCACACAAAACTAAAAATAAAATACAAAGAATAAATAAAAAAGAACAATTAAAAAAATAAAAGATTAGTTTTATTCTTCAACAAAATCGTCTAATTTTGCCGGCAATTCCTCATCGCCTTTAAGTAATCCTTTCTTCTGCAGGAAGATCCGAGCAATCAGGAAGAATATTAATCCAACAGACTTTTTTCCTTTATTGTTGCAAGGAACGACTAAATCAAGATTATTAGATTGGTTGTTAGTATCACATAAAGCGATTACTGGTAATCCGATTTTAATAGCATCTTGAACTGCATTTTTGTCCGTCCAAGGATCACAAACTACAATTATTTTTGGCTCACAAAATGTTTTTAAATTTGTATTAGTTAAAATTCCTGGAGGATATCTGCCGCTGATAACTTTGATTCCGGTTAATTCGTGCAGTTTCTTTAGCGCTTTCCAGCCGTTTTCTCTTCTGCTGACAATTAAGATATCTTCCGGTTCATAATGAGAAAGTAAATTTGCAGCTAAGCGGATTCTTTCATCAATTTTTTTTAGATTTAAAACGCTTAATCCGTCCGGTCTCATTTTGTAAATAAAATTAGCCATATATTTAGTTTTAAATTTAGTTCCAATGTGAATCCCTGATTTAAGGTATTCGTTTGAATCAATTAACAAATCTTCTTGTTGTTCTGCCATTTTAAGCCTCCTGATCTTTCTTATTAAGTTTGTAATAATTTCAGTACCTAGGTCGGTAAAAAACCTCAGTACCATCAAAAACATCCCACAAAACTAAACCTTGTGGACGTTCTCTGCTTTGATCAATATTTGCAATTAGGTAATGCTTGCCAGCCCAATTTTGGAATGCGGTTACATCGAGTACATAACTTTTGTTATGAGGATTATTTACAACTTCATCTTTAAATCGATCTATTAAATCGTCAGATTTAGTTCTTTCCTTCGGTTCTCCTATTAAACAATCCCAAGCCATTTTAAGTTTCACTTTTAATTATATATTTAAAACAGAAATCGTAAACTAAACAATTTCTGTGATTTTTTTTGCTGGAAATTAAGCAACTACTCATGAAAACAAACAACGATTTGTTTTCAGAGCTAAAAATCAATCGTTGTTGATTTTTATGCTTAATTTCTTGCTCAAAAATCGCAGTTTGAGAAATAGTTTCCATCTCGGAAACTGCGATTTTTTTTGCCTCACGCAGCGTTACTCGTCAACTCTTAGACGAGTGTCGGCTTTATAGTCTTACTTTTAAAGATTATTTATAAAGGTTTTGTAAATAAAGGCTTAGTAGAAAGTCATCTTGAAAATTACTCTTAGGTTGTAGGCTATTAGCC
>JBBSWB010000045.1:0-10941 GCA_038046465.1 Nanobdellota archaeon | reverse complement strand
CATTAAGAGGATTGTCTACTTATTTATATATCACTCACTTTTCGAATTGTGCCAACGGAGCGTCAAATTTATATAGAACCTAATTTTGATATAATTTATGGATGAATGTACTTTTTGTAAAATTGTAAAAAAAGAAATTCCTTGTCATCAAATCTGGGAGGATAAAGAGCACTTAGCCTTTTTGTCAATTTTTCCAAATACAGAAGGCTTTTCAGTAGTTATACCTAAAAAACATTATCCTAGTTATGCGTTTGATTTATCTGATGAAGTATTAACCAAATTAATTCTGGCAGCAAAAAAAGTAGCAAAATTAATTGACTCTAAATTGGAGAATGTTGGCAGAACCGGGCTTATTTTTGAGGGGTTTGGGGTGGATCATGTTCACGCAAAATTATTCCCCATGCATGGAACCAGCAACACCAAAGAATGGAAACCCATCAAATCAAATGTAAATAAATATTTTGAAAACTACGAAGGATACATCTCCTCTCATGATTCCAAAAGGGCAGACGACGTAGCTCTGGCAAAATTAGCCAAGAAAATCCGTGAATAATTTCTTCTTAATTTTTCTTAAATTTTTTTAATGTATTTAATCAATCAGAACCATTTTAAGATTCTAACAAGCCCGTACACTTTCAGCAACTACGGCCTTCTCTGCACAGATTTCTTCATTGTCATATAAAAGTATTTTAGGAGAAATTTTAATTTGCCTGATTTCTCCGGCAGTAGATTTATCGTAAGCAACGCGCCCCATATAAATTCCTGCTTTACCCATCTTTGCTTCAGCTAATTCAATCGTTTCTGCTTTCAACTCGCCGATAAGGTTAACGATTAATCCTTCGACATTAATGTTAACTCCATTTTCAACTGTGAACGACAATTGTTGTTTAGCTTGGTCATAACATAATTGTTCTACCCCGCTAATGGAAGAAAGTTTCATTCCTATGTTAATGGGACATTCGGCTTCGGATTCAACCTCAGCGCGACCAAAATTCATGATTACCACACCTAAAGCTACGGCAAAAGAAATCAGTAATAAAGTGATCATTAAAGGAGTAATTCCTTGCTTATCTAAATATTTCATCTTAAGCTTTCCAATGAGTTTTGCCTTTGTGCAGAATTTCTTTAACCCGGTGAGTGGGTATAAAAATTTCTTTGCCTTTTTCTAAAAAAACTAAAAAATCTTTTTCAATAGCTTTAAGATTAGTTGCTTGTATGGGAATCTCTTTCTTTTTCATTCCGTCATGGTATTTAATGTGGAATTCGTGCTTTCGGGGATGAGCATGGACCTTTTGCAGCGCAGCCATTACTGCTTTTTCCTTGCCCCAGAAAGGGTTAGCATCTTTAAAAATAAATCCGGACAAAGTTAACATTATCGCTCCGGCAAGTAAGCTAATCAAAGGATTTTGAAGGTAGGATAAATTACCTAAACCATCCCAGACTCCTGCCCAGAAAAAAACTACCCCGATTAAGCCAAAGATGTACCAAAAATATTTTTTAATTTTTTCTAAATTAATCATTTTTTGTCTAGTTATGTTTTTTTAATATTTTTTTCTTGTTTATTTTTTTATAGCTTCCAATAAGATTTTCCATGGAAAAATATTTCCGTTACTCGGTGAGCAGGGATAAATAATTCTTGTTTTTTCTTTTTATCAATTATTATTAATGCTTCTTTTTCAATTTTTTTTATTTCTTGGGCTTCAACGGTAATTTGTTTTTTTAAGCTTTTATCATAATATTTAATAGTAAAATGTTTCCTTTCCGGATGCTTAAAAACAGTATTAAGAGTTTTATGAGCAGATTTTTCTATTCCACCCAAAGGATCAAACTCTTTAAAAATGAGTCCGGACAAAGTAAGCATAGCAAAGCCGATGAACAAGATTACCCAAGAATCATTGATATAAGGAATAGTATAAATGCCTTCCCATAAACCTTTCCAGGCAAAGATTACAGCAATAGCTGCGTACAACGATGATAAGAAATGCTTATCCTGCTCTCTCAATCTAGTACACCTCTTTTTATATTTATTAAATAAGTTTGATTATAAATATCTTTCTGATTTGTTTTTACGCATTTTTCTTGAATAAAACCTTTGTTACTTTTTAGTAGTTATTTTCAGAAATGTTTATAAATAAGCGGCTTTTTAGACTAATTATAAAGCTAAAACGAGGCAATTAAAATGACTCAAGACTTAAACCTTAGATTAAAAGAATTGAATGTAGTACCACCAAAAGTTAAAATTAGTGTCAGAAGCGACAGCGATCCACATTTCAGTTCAATCGATGCAGCTGCTCAAGGTGCTAATCAAGTATCAAAAGAAGTATTAACTCAGGAAGAAGTAACCGCTCGAATTAGAGCTCTAGGATTGATGATTCCAGACGGTTATGTTAGGAAAACATATGCTCTTCACGAACCCCGTAGAGGGTTATATCTTTAAGACTAATACTAAATTTATTTATTTTTTAATTTATTAAAATTGGTGAACCGTTATGGATCTTACAGAATTATGTCAAAAAGCGGATCAAGCAATTGTACAAATGCGAGTACTCGGCTGCGGCGGTGATGGGATTGTTTATAATCTAGATGATCATGCGGTTCTTAAATTATTTAATGGTTATTACGACCGGTGTTATAGAAAAGGCAATTCGCAAACAGCAGCTGAATATGAATACGGTGTTGGTAGGGATCTATTTGATCATCAGGCGCAAGTGCCAGAATTTTATGGCTTATATCAACATCGCGGTCCGTTACGCTGCTATATTTCTCGTTGGTGGGATAATTATTATTTCTGTGAAGAGAAATCTCATTGGGGCATTATAATGCAAAGAATCAATGGCGGCGATGTTTCCTATTCTGATAACGTTAGAGAAGCAGAGCGACAATTTACTAAACAATTAAGTTTAGCTCAAGCATTAGGCTACAAGCCGAGAGATGTATCCCTTAACGTCAATACATTATTTGACCCTAATCAAAATAAGCTTTATTTAATTGATTTTACCCGCTGGGAGAAAAAATAAAAATGGATATAATCGAACTAAAAAGAGAACAATTGAAACTGGCTCCTAAAATAAGCCTAAACGACGGTTTTAGTAAAATTAAAACTATTGGCGGAGCTGAATGCGTGCAGATTGGAAATAAATTATTAGCTTCAGTAGTGGTTTGCGAATTCCCTTCTTTAAACTTTAAAGAGAAAAAAACTTATCTGTTAGACAACCCTTTACCTTACCGCCCCGGCTTTTTAGCTTATCGGGAAATGCCGGCGATTATTGAAGCATATAATCAACTGGAAGAAGAACCAGATGTTCTGTTAGTAAAAGGCCCAGGAGTATTACATCCTCTCAAATTTGGCATTGCTGCTCATTTAGGATTAGTTTTAAATAAAGCTACTATTGGTATCCAAGAAAAATTATTTGTAGGGAAAGTAGAGAAAGGAAAAGTTATTGTCGATAATGAAATTCTTGGTTTTGAAATAACCACTAAAAATTTTTCCAATCCGTTGTATATTTCTCCGGGACATTTGATTTCGTTAGGTTCGGTGTTAAACCTTATTCCTAAAACAATTATTTTTCCACATAAAATGCCTGAACCATTACATTTAGCCCATAAGATTGCCCGGAAGAAAACTACCAAACTGCGAGAACAGAATTAGTTAGTAAATTTAATATTTTTTCTTAGAATTCATTTTACGCGCACGCCACGAGCACGAGCAGTAAAATGTTCAACTGAAGGTGGACCTTCACAATTTAAAGCAAATACATCAGAATGTTTTCCTAACCAAGTTACTCTTTCCGGATAATTTGCGCGCGGGAGCGGTCCATTAATTTCAGCAGTCCAGCAACAGATCTCTTTGCTGCTTCGATCAGTAATAAACTCCAAGGTTTGTATAATCTGGCTTGGTCTATCTAAGGTATTAAATAAAGCTTGTAAGAAGGTATCTCCATAACTTAAGCGAGCCATATTGGCTATATCCATTCCGGTATAAACGGGTGCAATCGTTTTTATCACTTTAATCAATTTAGGTATAGTGCATCCAAAATGATGTACTATATGGACTTCAAAGCCAGATGAATAAAATAATCGGCTATCACAAAATAATCCTTTTGAGTTTAAATCCGCGTCCAAATCATCGAGAAATTTTTCAGCTAAACGTTGTTCAGATTTATTACCGTGCTCAACCATTTCCTTTAAGACTTTAAAATCAGCATAAAAATCGCCCAGGGAAGCCATTATTCGACCATCAGAAACATTACGTCAATAGTCAGTCCAACCAGCAATATTTTTTATTGCTCTCTTATCTTCAGCAAATGCATCTAAAAGAAGCACAGGGCTAGTATTTGGGGAATAAGTTATTGTAGGAGAAGTTTTACAGAATCGCCCGCTGTATTGAGGATCGCCTTTTTTTTCTCTTATCCAAGGGGCAAACCCCTTAAAGTCCAGCCCTTTACTGATATCGTTAGGGTCAATGGCGTGCCGATTTACTTCCGTATGTGCTGGTTTAAAAACCATGTCTAATTAGGGAAATAGCTAATTTATAAACCTTATTATTTATTCTGAAATATATTTCCCACTAGTTTTCTCGTTACTACGCCCCTTTCTAAATAGTAACCTTTATAAATTGAAAACGAAACATTATATCTAAATAAAAGAGTGTAACTATGACCATCATTAAAAGAATAACTCTCCACGGATTTAAGAGTTTTGCTTACAAGACGGAAATCCCTTTTGAAGGAAAATACAACTGCATTCTTGGTCCCAATGGTTCCGGTAAATCCAACGTAGGAGATGCGTTGTGTTTTGTTTTAGGTAGATTATCCGCTAAATCTATGCGGGCAGAAAAAGCTGCCAATATGATCTTTAATGGGGGAAAAGATAAAAAGCCCGCCTCTTCAGCGATGGTAGAAATAGTTTTCTGTAATAAAAATAAACTTTTCCCGGTAGATTCAGAAGAAGTAGTTATCAACCGATCCATAACTAAAAAAGGAAGCGTTTACCGGATCAACGGAAAGAAAAGAACGCGGTCAGAAATTTTAGATTTACTTTCGTTGGCAAAAATAAATCCCGACGGTTATAATATTATTCTTCAAGGGGACATCACTCGATTTGTGGATATGCCTTCAGTAGATAGAAGAAAAATCATTGAAGAAATCAGCGACGTTTCTATTTACGAAGAAAAAAAACACAAAGCTTTGTTAGAATTAACTAAAGTCGAAGAAAAGCTAAACAATGCTGAAATTATTTTAAAAGAAAGAAAAACCTATCTAAAAGAACTTAAGAGCGACCGCGACCAGGCGCTTAAATTTAAAGGGCTTAAAGATAAAATAGATTCTAATAAAGCCACTTATGTACATCTGCAGATGAAAGAAAGAGAAGCAGTTAAAGCTGAGTTTGATCAAACCATTGCTAAGTTTGAAACTAATATCAAAGAACACGAAAAGAAGATTGAAGAATTAAAAGCCAGTGCGGTTCAACACAAAAAAGAAATAAATGAAATTAATCAGGAAATTGAGCAGAAAGGAGAGAAAGAGCAGCTTCAGGTTCATCGCCAGATTGAAGATTTAAAAGTTAAACTGGCAGAAGAAAAAACGCGGATGTCTACTTTAAAAGATGAAATCAATAAAATCGGGCAAAGAAAAGACCAATTTGATATTGAAATAAAAGAGTTAGAAGGAAAAACTTCTTCTTATAATCAGCTGCAAAAAGACACCGAATTACAGATTCAGCAGAAACAGAAGAGCGCGCAGGAATTAGATAAAAGCATTGCCCAATTCAAAAAGAAAAATAAAATTGAATCTTCACAGGAACTGGAAGTAGAAATTGAAGAATCCGATAAATTAATCGAGCAAAAGCAGCAGGAGATTCAGCAGATTCGTCAGCAGCAGCAAGAATTACTGAGAGAGAAAGACCGAATTGAATTCCAATTAGAATCCTTGGATGAACGAATCAAAAAAGTAACTGAAGTAGAAAAACAAAATAAAGAGCAAGTTAAATCCCTGCAAAATTACAAGAATCAATTTAAAGCAGCTACTTTGCAATTAAGCCAGTGTTTAGATTTAGACAGTAGTTTTGCTTCTCAATTAGCTAATGCGCGCAGGAATTTAATCGATTTACAGGAAAAGCAATCCAAGCTTAATGCTAAAACTATGTCTATTCAAGCTGGATTATCCGGCAATAGGGCAGTTAGCAGCATTTTAGACAATAAAAAGAAGTTAGGCACAGGAACGATCCATGGAACAGTTGCTGAACTAGGACAAGTAAATAAAAAATATGCTCAAGCCCTAGAAGTTACGGCAGGCAATAAAATGCAGCATATCGTGGTTGATGATGATAAAACCGCTGCGGACTGTATTAAATATTTAAAAAATAATAGATTAGGGTCTGCTTCATTTATCCCGCTTAATAAAATAAAATATACTGGCATCACTGCTGAAGACAAGAAATTATTAAATCAACCGGGCGTTCACGACTTTGCGCTAAATTTAATTTCTTTCCAAGAAAAATACCAGAAAGCTTTTGCTTACGTATTCAGCAACACTTTGGTTGTTGATGATATCGATACCGCCAGAAAGATTGGCGTCGGTAAAATTAAGATGGCCGCACTGGATGGAAATCTTGCTGAAGCCAGTGGGGTAATGCGCGGCGGATTTGTTAATCGCCAAGCTTCCTTAGGTTTCAAAGAAAAAGATTCTTTACAAGACTTGGAAAGATTAGAGCAGGAACTTTCCAATCAACAAGGCGTGATTGCTAACGTTGAACAAAAACGGGAAGTTAATTTAGTGGAAATTTCTGCTCTGCGAAATAAAAAAGCAGAATTAGAAGCAGAAATGATTAAATTAGAAAAAACTTTACATTTAGATACTACTGATTTGGAAGCTTCAACAGAATTAAAAACTGAACAGCAAAAAAAACTTAAAGAAATCAACGAAACTCTTTCCTCTGTTCAGAAAAATATTGGCATCATCAATAAAGATCTAGCAGAATTAAAATCCAAAAAACAAAATTTAAGGTCAGAAGTAAGCCAGCTGAGAGATCCACGCTTGTTAGCACAAATGAGTGCTTTTGAAGAATCAAAACAGAAGTGCCGGGAAGACTTATTGCGGTTAGAGAATGATTTAAAGAATGCTTCTTCACACATTGACCAATTAATCTCTCCAGAAAGAGAAAAAATTAAAGAAATTATTAAACAGCACCAAAAAGAAGAGCAAAAATTCTTAACCGAAATTAAAGGGCTTGCTACCAGTATAACTCAAAAAGAAAAAGACTTATTTGTCCGAGAAAAAGAAAGCAAAGAGTTCTATTCAAAGTATAAAGAATTATTTAATCAAAGAGAAAAGTTAAGCACAGAAGTAAATAAAGCTGAAAATGAAATCGAAACTATCCGAGAAAAAATAAGAACCAATGAGCGGGAAGTAAATTTAATTTCTTTGAAAAATGCTGAAGTTAAAGCAAAATTAGCTGGATTGCAGGAAGAATTTAATCGCTATAAAAATGTAGAATTATTTGAAAATAAAACCGTACCAGAATTGCAGCAGGAAATCAATAAGTTCGAAGTAATGCTTTCGCAAATGTCTGCAGTTAATATGAAAGCATTGGAAGTATACGAGCAGGTCGAAACTGAATTTAATAAATTAATTGAAAAGAAAAGCAGTTTAGAAACCGAAAAAACTGATGTGTTAACTTTAATGAACGAAATCGAGTCTAAGAAAAAAGAACAATTTATGAGAACGTTTACAAAAGCAAATGAAAATTTCCAAAATATTTTCAGCAGCCTATTCAAGAAAGGAAAAGCTTACTTACAATTAGAAAATCCTAATGCTCCGTTTGAAGACGGCTTAACTATCAAAGTAAAATTTTCTGGAAATCGGCTGATGGATATCAAATCTCTTTCCGGCGGAGAAAAAACTTTAACAGCCTTGTCATTTATCTTTGCTATCCAGGAATACCAGCCTGCTTCATTTTATGTTCTGGATGAAATTGATGCTGCTCTAGATAAGCAGAACTCAGAAGTGTTGTCAAAATTGATTAGGAATTATGCTGACCAAGCGCAATACATTGTTATTTCTCACAATGATGCAGTTATTTCTGAAGCCGACACTTTATTTGGTGTGAGCATGAAAGACGGAGTAAGTAAGATTACGAGCTTGAAGATTTAAAGTTTGGTTAATTTTTGGTGCTGAAGAACTGTTAGAATAATCACTCTTTGCTTGATTATGTCTTTTTAATAAAGCCTTTGGTGTGATATCCTCCCGAGAAAGCGCAAAGGATAGAAAGAATTCCAGCAAAGGCTGCCCCTTCGTAATCTCCTTTCGAAGCTGCATGAATAGTACCATACAGTAAATAACTACTACTGGCGAGCGAAACTCCAACTATATATGTTACTCCTGTATAATCCATTAATTTATCTTCGTGCTTTCGCAGTTTCTTAACAAGAGTATCAAGGGTCATTTTATGTAAAAATAATAGCTCATTTATAAATCTTCATCTTTTTACAGATACACTTGAAGTCAAGTTCAGAAATTAAAAATCAGATCCGCCTGGAAGAATATCAATTTTACCTTCCGTTAAGGTGTAGTTACATCCCGGACAGATTTTATATTCTTTAAGAGGATCCGGCCCAAAATTATAATTACAGTTGCTGCAATACGCAACCCCATTTCCTTGGTCTGTAACAATATGTTCTCGAGTTGCAACTTTTTCTTCTAAAGAATTCTTTTTGTCGGCCATTATTCTATGCCTCCGGGCAATCGTGCGCTTAGACTTAATATAAATTTATACTTAGTATAAATATATGTTGGTAATCAAATATCCAAATTAACAACTTCGTGGGCATGCTTCTCAATAAATTCTCTTCTAGGTTCTACTTCATCGCCCATTAGTACCGTAAACATCTGGTCTGCTGCCAGAGCATCTTCAACGGCAACTCTTTTTAAGGTTCTTACTTCTGGGTTCATGGTGGTATCCCACAATTGTCTGGGGTTCATTTCCCCCAAACCTTTGTATCTTTGAATAGTGATGCCTTCTCCCAGCTCAATCACTTTCTGGTCTTTTTCTGCATCAGTATAAACATATTCGACTTGTTTTCCTTTTTGCATTCGATATAATGGAGGCATAGCAACATAAACATGCCCTTGTTCAACTAAAGGTTTCATGTAGCGATAAAAGAAAGTTAACAGCAAGGTCATAATATGTGAACCATCTACGTCGGCATCAGTCATAATAATCACTTTACTGTATCTCAATTTTTCTATCTTAAATTCATCAGCCACGCCCGTGCCTAAGGCAGTAATCATGGCAATAATTTCTTTATTTTCCATAATTTTGTGTAAGCGGGCTTTTTCTACATTAAGAATTTTTCCTCTTAATGGCAGGATAGCTTGAAATTCCCGGTTACGGCCTTGTTTTGCTGATCCACCTGCTGAATCTCCTTCTACAATGTAAATTTCACATTTTTGCGGATCTCGGTTGCTGCAATCAGCTAATTTACCTGGTAACCCTGCGCCGTCTAAAGCCCCTTTTCTTCGGGTTAAGTCTCTTGCCCGCCGGGCTGCTTCTCTGGCTCTGGCTGCATCCAAACCTTTTCCAACAATGATTTTAATTATCGAGGGATTTTCTCCAAAATAAATATTTAATTCATCATAAACGATAGAATTGACCATCCCAAATACGTCGCTATTTCCTAATTTGGTTTTAGTCTGGCCCTCAAACTGGGGTTCCGGAACCTTAACCGAAATTACTGCGGTAAGGCCTTCTTTTACATCTTCTCCAGTTAATTTAATGTCTTCTTTTCCACTAAAAATTTTCTTGGCAAAATTATTCAAAACCCGAGTTAAAGCAGTTTTAAATCCGGAAAGGTGGGTACCGCCTTCAATAGTATTAATATTGTTCACAAAAGAAAATACGTTCTCTTGATAACTGGAATTATAGCATAAAGCAATTTCAATAATGGTGTTATCTTTAGTCTTTTCAAAATAAATTACTTCATGAAGAGGATTTTTATTTTTATCTACATATTGAACAAATTCTTTGATTCCCCCTTCATATTTGAATAGGTCTTGCTGGCGTTCTTCTCGCTCATCGATCAGCTCGATTTCTATTCCTTTATTTAAGAAAGCCAATTCTCTAAGTCGTTTAGCAAGGATGTCATAATGAAAAATAGATTCGGGAAAAATTTCTGGATCGGGCTTAAAATGAATAATCGTTCCAGTTTCGGCAGTTTCTCCAGTCAGCTGCAGTTCAGAAATAGGCTGTCCGCGAGAATACCTTTGGAAATGGGCTTTACCGTCCCGCTTAATCTGAATTTCTAAAGCAATCGAAAGAGCATTAACTACACTAAGGCCAACTCCGTGCAATCCGCCAGATACTTTATAAGACAGCTTATCAAATTTCCCGCCGGCATGCAGCTTAGTAAGTGCTACCTGGACTGCCGGTATACCTAATTTTGGATGAATCTCAACTGGAATACCACGACCATTATCAAAAACAGTTATAGTATTATCAGCATGAATAAACACTTTGATTTTAGTACAAAAACCTGCTAAGGCTTCGTCAACAGAATTGTCCACCAATTCATACACTAAATGATGCAAGCCGCGAATGCTGGTGTCTCCAATATACATCCCTGGTCTTCTGCGGACTGCTTCTAACCCTTCTAGCACGGTTATTTGTGCTGCTCCATACTCGGCTGCTTTTGGTTTTTGTTCAGGATTTTTAGTTGTTTCTGGTTCCATTTTAAGATTTAAATAAATTTTTTCACTTAAATTTTATCAATTTTATTCGGCGGTTTTGATCACTTTTTGATCACTTATTTTAATAATCCTCGAATTAGTTTTATCGACGATAAATCTAAGAATTTAAGTGGGTTTTTGGCTTTATAAATGTATCGATTGCAGGGGCTCTGTAGAAAGTCTTAAGTAAAAATACTGCCTACCTCAGGTTGCCCTGAGG
>JBBSWB010000044.1:0-9880 GCA_038046465.1 Nanobdellota archaeon | reverse complement strand
TATTATTATTATTATTATTATTATTATTATTATTATTATTATTATTATTATTATCCATTTTTAACCTCTTAATTTATTTTGCGTTGTCTTGACCATTTTCTTGATCATCTTTACTTAAATATTTAAACCACAATTTAGTGGCTTCACCAATTGATTCTTTATTCCACAAAGGAGCATCTTTCCAATAATCAATATTATCGAGCATAATTTTAACTCCTTCTTCAAACGAAACTTTTGGCTCCCAATTTAATAAGGTTCTTTGTTTAGTAATATCCGCGTGGGTAGAATCTGGTTCTCCTGGTCGTTTAGGTATTGTAACTGAAGTTCCACCGATTAATTTAGCCAAATGATTTATTGATTGGGGATTACCAGTCCCGATATTAATAATTTCACCATTTAAATCTGATTCAGCTGCTAAAAAATTTGCTTGAGTTACATCAGTTACGTAAGTGAAATCCCTCGTTTGTTTGCCGTCTCCCACTATAGTTAAAGGCTGGTTGTGGTATTTTTGTGATAAGAACACTTTGAATACCGCCCCATAAGTATTATTAGTTCTTGCTCGTGTTCCAAAAACGTTGAAATAACGGAGAGAAACAACGGGGATTTTATACAGTTTGCTCCAAAACAAGACGTATTGTTCTCCAATATATTTAGTAAACGCATAAGGGTACTCTGGTCGTATTGCTGCGGTTTCTTTGGTTGGATAAGCGTCAGGAATTCCGTAACAGGAAGAAGATGCGCTATAAACCAGCTTTTTTATGTGGTGCTTTCTACATGCTTCTAGAACCCGCAGAGTGGCAGTAACATTTGCCTCATGATATTTTAATGGTTTTTCTATCGAAGGAACAATATCTGCCAAAGCAGCCATATGAAAAACATAATCCGTATCTTTAAAGAGAGAATCATCAAATTCTTTAGCAAGATCAAAGTTATGAAATTGATAATTGGGGTTATTTAAGAATAATTCCACATTTTCTCTTTGCCCATTAGAAAAATTATCTATAGCTACAACTTGAAAACCTTTATTTAGCAGTAATTCTACCATATGCGAACCGATAAAGCCCGCTCCGCCCGTTACGATTGCTTTTTTCATGGAAGTGATAAGAAAAAAGGAATGGTTGGTTATTTAAAGGTTGTTAAATAATCAGCTAGTTTGGTAGTTATAAAAACCAATAAACCCGACTTGCCCATTTATGCTTTGTTTTAATCAAAAAACCTAAATCTTAATAAAGTAAATAGAGCAATAATTCCGTCCTTCCAAGATATTTTTTTCCCTTCTTCTTTTGTTCTTGGATTATAAGTGATAGGAATTTCATAAATGTCGATGCCTTTCTTAAACACTTTTGCAGTTAATTCGTGATCGGTCTCAAAACCCCGAGTTTTTATTTTAAAATTCTTAATAATTTTAGCATCATACATTTTATAAGCAACTGCGGGGTCCGTAAGAAATTTACCATATAAAAAGAAAGTAAAAATACTTAATAGTTGTCCGCCTAAATAATAACTCCAATAAGCCGCTTTATTTTTTCCATATAGTATATTTAATGCTTTGAATCTGGCGCCTTCTTTCATGCCCCTACTGCCATAAACTACCCTAAAATTATATTTAAACATTGCACTAAGCATCTCTTTAATATCTTTAGGGTCATATTCTAAGTCAGCATCCTGTATTAGTATGATGTCTCCGGTTGCTAATTGAATACCTCTGTTTACTGCGGCGCCCTTGCCTTTATTTTTTTCAAATCGTTCAGTAGTTATCCCTTCAATATCTTTAATAATAGAGTAAGTGTTGTCTTTAGAACCATCATCAACTACAATTATTTCTTTTATGATGTTAAATTCAGATAAATCAACTTTTTTTACGTTATTAATTACCTCATTTATGTATCTGGCTTCATTATATGCAGGGACAATAATAGACAGTTTTTTTATTTCTTTGGATCTTCCTGCATTATGCGTAGAATGTACTAGCCCCATAATTTTTTCAGTTATTTTAACTCCGTCATGTTTTCCAGAATCGTTTTCTTCGAAATCTTGATAAACAACATTTTTGTATTTTTTGCTATTTTTAAATTCAATATATTTACTAGAACTCTTATTAAGAGTTATATTTTTTTTCTTATTTATTAAAAAGTAATCAATTAGTTCTTCTGTTTTATAATTACATTCTCCCCTGCGGTTTAAATAATAAACTGCTTTTTCAATTAAATCGTCGGCGGTTGCTTTAGGAATTTCGTTGTCTTCCCCAATATTAGAAATAAATATTTTTTTTCCTTTGCGATTTGAAACAAGCGCTTCAGCAACCCCTTTAGTGATATAAGAAGGCAAAAGACTGCTATACTGTGTTCCTGGACAAAAGATGATTATATCTGCTTCTTGAATTGTTTTATGGGCCTCTTTTCCAATTTCTGGAAGACGTTCTATCTCTCTTAAGAAGTCAATTTTTTTCTTAATATTAAATTTATCTAAGCGTTTTATTTCTTTTTTTGTAAAATAATCATTTAAAAGAAAAAAATCTTCTAATTCAACATTGGCTTTTTTTTCTACTATACTTGCTTCACTGGGTAAAAATTCATTATCTCCTTTTATTGCACAAAGAGCAAGATTTTCGCCCGAGGTTATATTAATTAACTGGCCTTTTATTTCAAGAAACTTGCTGAATTCGCTTATAGTCTTGTTAAAACTTTTTTCCTTAAGAAAACATCCACTTAAAAGAATATTCCCTAAAGAACAATCAGAAAATTGGAATTTTATTTTATTTTTAATCAGATAATTAATAAAATATTTTAAGTATTTTTGGATATATTCTAAATCGATTAAAGATATTTTCTTTATAAAAATATTAAGAGTATCATTTTTTAATTCTTTATTTTTGATGATATTTTTAAGATCATTGAAGTCTTCTGAATCATTAGTCACTTTAGGAAACCTAAACTCGATTAATTCTTTTAAAATTCGTTTATGCTCAGTCGAGGTATCTATTAAACGAGCCATATTTTTTCTTACATCAGACGGCCCTAAAAACCCCGGGATTAGTCTCCTAAGGTAACCAGTAGAAAGTCCGTCATCATAGGCGTTTACTATTATACTTAAATCAAAAATTTTATGCTTAACTAGCTCGTTAATTATGTTTTTTCCGCCCCTTCCTCCGCAGAAAAGCACCACCTTTATCTTTTCTTTTTTGTTCATAATCTTTTCATGAAATTTTGCTTCCTCAAGTGTATTTACACCGATAGTTTCGTAATCTTTAGCACAATTCACAGTTAATACGGTTAGCCCTTTATTTACAAGATTAGGTATAATTGGAAGAAAATTAAACTCTTGAGTCACTGTAGAAAGCGGCCTGGTTTTCTTAAACTCTTTTAATTCATTAAATATACTTTTTTTTGCTATAAAAAAGCCGCAATCATTTTCTCCAAATGAAGGCATATTGTCTTGCTCCCTTTTTTGTAATACTTCAATAATATTCCCTTGATGGTTCCTTTTAAAGTGGATATAAGGATTTTTTTTAATGCATATTGGAAAGGTAAAATCGGCAATTCCGTTTTTAAAATTCTGATGAAAATAGAGTGAAGAATCTAGGGTGTTTTTTTCTATTGCAACCTGGTCGCCCCATAAAATAAGTACGTCCTCTGTTTCGGGACCAATCTTATCTTCTGCAGAAAGTATAGCATCACCCATACCCGTTGGCCGGGGTTGTATTGCTAAAGTAATATTAAGATCTTGTTTTTTTATATAATCGTTTATAACTGCATACCCTGATGGACTAACAACCAAAACTTGTTTATCACAAACAGATTTAAGTTTATCATAAAGATGCTGCAAGATAGGTTTACCTAAGATAGGATAAAGAATTTTTGGTTTAGAATATTTTAATCTAGTTCCTTCTCCAGCCGCAAGAATAAGGGCGGTGGTTCTTTTAATGGGCTTTACCTCTTTTAAGGTTTTAATGGCTTCATATGCTTCATTATAAGTAACATGATATTTCCCAAAGTTATAATTTAAACTCAAGTATAATTCTTCAAAACCCGTTACGATAAAATCTGCGGGAGATAATTCTTCTTTGGAATGGGTGGTAGTTATTGCAATTACTTGAACCTCTGCGCTTTTTGCTGCTTTTATACCATTTAATGAATCTTCGATTACAATAGCTTCTTCAGGAAGTGCACCTAATTTTTTAATTGCTTTTAAATATATGTCTGGTGAGGGCTTATTATTTTCAACATCTTCTTCGCTTAAAATAAACTCAAAATATTTTAATAAGTTTGTTTTTTTAAGAATAAACTTTGCCCGATTACGTGATGCTGAAGTTGCAACAACCAGCTTATATTTTTTTTCTTTTAATAATTGAAGATACTTCTCAGCAAAAGGTACTGGTTTTATATTTTTCATTAGTTTTAAAACATAATCTTGTTTTTCTTTCTTTAATTCTTCAATAACCTTTTCATCATAAGGTATTTTTTTATCTTTAAACAAAGATTTTAGAAGATTACTGGTGCTCATGCCCGCGTATTTAGAATAATTGTCAAAAGGGATGCCTCTTTTGATTAAAACTTTTTTAAATGCTTCTGTGTGGTAAGGGTTGGTATCTACTAAAACACCATCTAAATCAAATATTATTGCTCTTTTTAAAGATAGGAATCGATTCATTTTAAATTATTTTAAGTTATTTTAAATTGTTTTTAAGTCAGTTTTTAAGTTGGATTTATTTCTATCTACTAAATTAAATGCATAAACACCCACCAACCCGCCCTAAACTCTAAAATTACTTAATTAATTTCCCAATAATCTCGATTTATGAATAGTTTTTGTTTATAACCTTTTCTATCCTAAGATATAGTCCTGTTTTCGCAATATGGCCCTTTATTTTGATTACTTCTATTTTTTGATGTAGGCTGCCCCGTACCCTTTTATCTCTTTTTTTTGAAATTGTTTACCGCATTCGCTGTTTTCTAAAAAGGGTTTGACGTGTAATAAATAACGGAGATATCTTTGGCACCCTAAGTTCGGTGCTTCTGTAGACCACAAAGAACTAATTAAAATTACATCTAAACCGCAGAGGGTTTTATTTACTTCTCCAGAACGATCAATGAAAGGAGGTAAGCTCCAAACTTCATAAATATTATTTAATTTTACTTCAGTATACGCTTGAAGCCAATTATGTTCTAAAGCAAGAACTTTTGTGTTTTTATTTAAGAAGGAGGTAATTTCTTGATAATTTGATACCATGCTAACCGGCCTAGTTGGCTGTGCTTCCGATAAGAATGCTTCATTATTAAACACTGCTTTTATCTGGTTTATTTTTCCTAAAGGAAACGGCGCAGTTATTAAAAGAAGAATAACACTAATCACGACCAGAAGGGTAGTGATTTTTCTAATTTTTTTAAGAGAGTATCCTTCCGATTTATTTTTGATTTTAACAATTTTTTTACCTACAAAATTTAATATTTTCTTTTGAAAGAAGATTATAAAGCTGCCTAAAACAACTAAAGAAATATTAAATGCCCAGATTTGTAAACGTATGCCAAAGCTAAAATCTTTATAAGGCAATATTAATGACGCAAGAAACCATTCGTTAGTAATTAGACCTAAAATAACACAAACTCCTCCTAGAAAAATAAGAACTCTTTTTGCTTTTGAGTTATTTTTAGAAGAATGGAGGGATTTAAATTTTAAAATTAATTTATTTAAATATAGTTTAATACAAGACATCCCAACAGCCACATGGCAAAGTATTAAGAGCATAATAGGTAATAAAGTTGCGATATATCTAATAAAAAAAATTGTTAATGTAAATACTGCAAAAGCAGTGGCAACCCCTAAACTAATTGAAGCTATTTGGGGGAAATGATCGTATATCTTAAGTTGGCAAATTAAGCCTAATAAGCCAATGAATAAAAATGCCCAGAACAGGATCGATATTGGGCCCAAATATTTTCCTGCAAAGAAGTATGCGGGCATTTGAATTCCAAGACCTAAATTCATCAATATATTTTTTAGTACTGTTTTGGGATTGTTAAACAGTGCATCTGGAATTGTGGTCGCTCCTCCGAAAGCCTCTTCGTGAGTAAAATACCAATCCTTGTAAATCCATTCCGATTCTGGGAAGGTGCTTTTAACATAGCGGTCATTACCAACATTAAAAAAAGTTACAATAACTGGGTTTTTAAATGAAACAGGTGAATAAGTTGGATCTATTACTAGATGATTATTGTCCATATGGGTTGAAGGAAAGATTATTGTAAGAAAAAAAAGTCCAAGAAGCCCAGTTGTAATGATTAGTGGAGTAATCTTTAATTTCTCGGTCCGAGCTATTATTGTTAAATGGTTTTTGCGGTTTTTCCACTTCTTAATTAATGTGCCGATAATATGCCCCCCCAGGAAAGGGATGTAAACTGTATGACAAAGAGCTGCTGCAAGTAAGACTGGAGGGAAGAAACCTTTATTGCGTAACCTGCTAATTCCCGGAGCGAGATAAAGGCTAAGAAACCCTATTCCCGCAACTGCGCCTCCAGACTCGACGATAGCTAAATGGGGGATCCAAGCAATAGTAAGTAAAAGTGCATACTTTTTACGCATAAATTTTTGTAACAAGAAAAAAATAGCTAAAGAAGCAAATAGGTGAGTAATTATATGCTCTAAGTGTATTGAAAAAGGGTATTCAAATATAGAAAAGAGCTGGAGATAAATTATATAGAGGGGCCCTAAACTAAACACTGGAAATCCGCCCGTGTCTCTAAGGATTCTTGCCGCCGCCCATTGTTTCCAGCTTTCTACGCTGGGTTCCCAAAAACGTGGTGTCAAAATGAAAATAGCCAGAAGCAAAATGATTATTACTAAAATAGATTTAACAAAGGAATTTTTTTGGAACCTTTTAATAATATCATTCATTTTTCTTTTTTAAAACCTTAAGTTTAATAATTTTTCTATAAAGGGGCTATGTAGAAAATCTTAAGTGATAATCCTGTTCATTAAATGTGCTTTCAATTTAACATTAAAAAAGCAATTTAAATATTTTTAAAAATTTATCACTTATTTAAGAGAGCTTTTCGTTTAACTCTTACTACCGTTAGAAATCTATCAAAAACAACAGAAGGAGAATTAATAAGATTGCTGGTCTCTTTCCAACAGCCATAAAAACAACCTTCACAGTTCTTTTGCATATGTCTGCAGAAATTCAAGAAGTTCTTGCTTTTATAGAATTTCATAAAATCTTCTTTTAGTATGTTTGAATTTGTAGATATTTCATCGCAAATTGCAAATTTTCCATCTGGAAATATTGAAAAATACAGTTCCCCTGCATCACATTTCCATTTTTTGTTGTTTGTTTTTATATATTGAAGAGATTGCCTTAAGAATCTTGATGAGAGAATAACTTTGTATCCTTTTTTCTTCAGATTCAATATCTCTCTATAAACTGCTTCTGCATTTTTTTTGTCATTTTGATCAAATGAGAAGTCATCTGCTTTTGCTTTGAAAAGATAATCCTCTTTTTTTTCAGAAAGATTTACTGGAACAAAAGTAGACCATATTCCTATTGAATCAAGAAATTTAATGAGGCCCGGAATTTCATTCAGATTTTTGTGGCTTACAACAATATTTGCTGCGCTCATGCTTTTTGGCATTTTCTTAGGAATTAATCTTAACATCTTAACTACACGATTCGATATCCCTATACTTTTAACCCCACAAATGTCGTCTTGTTTTAAATTATCTAAGGTGTCTAAAGAGATGGTGATATCATCTAATCCTGATTTTACCAATTGATTAAGTTTATCTTCTGTCAAAAGAACCCCATTTGTCTGAAGCCTGGTGGAAAATCCTAATTTTGAAAAAATTTCTACAATTTGAAAGATATCCGGCCTAAGCAATGGTTCTCCACCAGTTATGACTATATGTGTTGCACCCATTTGCTTAATTTTTTTGGCAGTGATTTTTATTTCTTGAATGGACATTTCCTTAGAATCTTTATTTTTCCAAACATTGCACATTCTGCATCTTAAATTACATCTTCTCGTTACATAAAGATGGACGTAAAATGGATTTCTGAATATTCCCGATCCTAAAATCCCCGTTATAATATTACTTGTTTTCATTTTAATTCTCCTAATGCTCCTTTAAAGATATAATTTTTAATTATTTTAGTAAACATTTTTAAATTGAATACAACGTTATTTGAAACAAAACATTCATGAGAACAAAAACATTTATTTTTAATTACTTTTTTTCTAAAACTTTTTGCTTTTTGATTATTCCATAATTTTTTAAAATCGTAGTTAAAACTCTTAATATTTCCAAAAGAGTAATTTAAGGGTTCGCAAGGTTTAATTTCTCCATCTTCAGTAATAACGCAACTAGTCCTGCCTGCATAACAGGGGATAACATATTTGTTATAGGTTATTATTTTACTAACCAAGTTATCTATTATGCCCCGCCCAAAATAGTTATTAACCTTATTCGCAAAAAGATTATACTTTTGGATATCCGCTCCTTTTTCACCGA
Organism: Nanobdellota archaeon; assembly: GCA_038046465.1. GTDB lineage: Archaea > Nanobdellota > Nanobdellia > Woesearchaeales > GW2011-AR9 > JBBSWB01. The sequence continues at coordinate 1,378 of JBBSWB010000044.1, read as the reverse complement.
TATTTCTTGCAAATAAGATGCGCCAGTTATTACCTTTTAAATTATGTTTCATAAACTCAAACAGTTCGTCAAGATAATCCTGATTAAATGAAGAAATGGTCGTGATAAATCCTAAATCAAGGTTTTTATGTCCTTCTCTCTTGAGTTGGTTCAGGATTTCATAAGTTGTTAGCATATGCTTAAATGCTTCTACGCCCCTAATTTTGTTATGTAATGCTTCAGTGTTATCAATAGAAAAACGAACGGATAAGCGCGACCTAGGACATAATTTTAATATTTTTTTAACATCGGATACTATTTTATTTGTTAGAATGCCATTTGTGGGTATAACTATATTTAAGGGCTTAGTGTTTTTATAATAGATCTGGGCTATAGTCACTATATCCTCTCTTAAAAAAGGTTCTCCGCCAGTAAGATTAATATAAAGTAATTTCCCTAATTTCTTAGTCATTTTGTCTATTTCCTCTACAGACAGAAGTTGCTTGTTTATGTTAAGCTCTTTTCGATAAAAACAGTGTTGGCAGTTAGCGTTACATTTATTTGTAATAAAATGAATAATGTACAAAGGTGCCAGATTGCTTTTATAAAACAATCTTAATCCTGCTTGCAAGTATCTTTCAATCATTTTATTAATTTTATCGACCCATAAACTAAACTTATAAAATAAAACCAATAGTTAATAACCATAAAAAAATATGCTTTCAATAAAAAAAACGAATTTCTTTTTTTTGTCATAAAAAATAACATTTTATAATTAAAAATAAATAATAACAAAAGTCCCAACAATACCGCCTTGGAAGAAAAGATTAAACCAAGGGGGATTAACAAAGATATTGGGATGCCTAACTGAAATAAAAAAGGCGTATTTAAAGTTTTAGTAAAATGATCTTGGCCAAAATATAACTTTTTAATTTTTAAGAGGCTCTCCATTTTAAATAGTTGTTTTTTAAAATATGCGGAAATAGAATAATTTTTTATATGTGAAACTACTAGTGTTTTATTAAGGTTGGTTTTATAACCTTTCCTAAGTAACCTATGCCCAAATTCTGTATCTTCACACATTCTTAAATTCTCATTAAAACCGCCGATATCGTTAAAGACTGTTTTTCGCATAGCTGCAAAACAGCTGTAAAAACCCGGAGCAAAATCAACCAGGTTATGGTAAGTGTAACTGATATAAAGATTTTCGTAATCACTTATAAAATTATTATAATGGTTTTTAGTGTCATACATGCTGGCAACAACATTTATAGATTTATTCTTGAACATTTCAATTAATTTTTCAATAACATCATTAGATAAAATAACATCTGTATCCATAAAAATTATTACCTCAGCTTTGGCATTTTTAACGCCTATATTTCTTGCTTTTGAAGGA
>JBBSWB010000043.1:0-20873 GCA_038046465.1 Nanobdellota archaeon | reverse complement strand
TAACACCTATTAGCCGCAGTTTTGATTGTGGTTAATAGATGTAGGTGGTGTTAAAGCGAAGTTTTTATTAACGAAAGGTTATTTTTCGCGCAAATGGATGAACCTCAGCCTTATCTTACTAAACTGACTGAAGAATTAAAATTAAGAAAATATTCCCGACAGACTGAAAAAGCATACTTTAATATCATCAAGAACTTTCTTGCTTCTGGGAAAACGCCGCGAGATTTTCTTTTGGGATATGCCGACAAAAGCCATTCTACTCTTCGCTCAGTTTACTTTGCCTTGCAATTCTTCTACAAGAATGTGCTCAGGCAAAACTTCGCGGAAGAGCTTCCCTTAGGTAAGAAATCCGGGCATCTCCCTCAAGTGCTCAATAAAGAGGAAATCCAATCTTTGTTTAATGCTACTTTAAACTTGAAGCATCACTTTTTATTGATGGTATTATATTATACTGGAATTCGCTTAAATGAAGTTGTAAACTTGCGCTGGGAGGATTTTGACTTTGAAAGAAAAACTATCCATCTTAAAGTAGCCAAAGGAACTAAAGACCGGGTGCTCTTTCTTCATCCCCAAATTGAAGATTTAATCCGCCGTTTTGGTCTGAGAAAAGAAGGGCTGGTATTCCAATCCAATCTAAACAAGAAATATAATCTGCGCAGCGTACAGCTGGTCGTGCGCCAGGCTGCTCAGCGTGCCGAAATTAAAAAAAGAGTAACTCCCCACACTTTACGCCATTCTTTTGCCACCCATCTCTTAGAAGCCGGCGCAGATATCCGTTCTATACAGCAGTTATTAGGTCATAAAGACTTAAAAACTACTCAAATTTACACACACGTTGCTAATAAAGATATCAAAAACTTAGCTAACCTGATTTAAGTTAAGTCTTTACATTTCAAGCAAGGTTTATAGTTTTTATTTAATTTTTTTCAGAACTTTTCGGTTACCAACCGGTTTCTAATAAAATCAATTGAACTTTTTAAGAACCGATAGTCTTATTTTAAGATTGCTCTAATCTCGTCTAGGCAACCAAATTTAGCTTTAATTTCAATGTTAAGATGAGACATACTGGTTTGATTTTGGTCAGATATTAAAATATTTCGACTCTAGCCGAGCACAACCCACTGGACAACTGCGGGTAAAGTATTTAAAGAAGAAGAATTACAAAACTTAATATGAACCCAGAAACATCTCTTGTGATCTTCCAGGGAAAAAATGTACGAAGAGTTTGGCATAATGATGTGTGGTGGTTTTCTGTTATAGATATTGTAGCAGTTTTAACCGACAGTTCAATTCCTAAAAGATATTGGTCGGATTTAAAAGTTAAGCTTCTAGAAGAAGGATTTGAACCGTACGATAAAATCGTACAGTTGAAAATGCCCGCAGAAGATGGAAAATTAAGAGAAACTGATTGTGCCAATACTGAAATTATTTTAAGATTAGTTCAAACTATTCCTTCCCCTAAAGCTGAACCATTCAAGCGCTGGCTGGCAAAAGTAGGTTATGAGCGGATACAGGAAATAGGGGATCCAGAGCTGGCTCAAAGAAGGATGAAGGAATTATACCAAAAGAAAGGTTATTCTAATGATTGGATTGAAAAAAGAGTTAGGGGAATAGCTATTCGTGATGAATTAACTGATGAATGGGATAAAAGGGGCGTTAAGACCGAAAAAGAGTTTGCAATTCTCACTGCCGAAATTTCCAAGGCAACTTTTGACATGACTCCAAATGAATACAAGCAATTTAAAGGGTTAAAAAGAGAGAACTTGCGAGATCACATGGATGATTTGGAGTTAATTTTTATGATGTTAGGCGAAAGGGTATCTACTGAAATTACCAGAAAAGAAGATAAGCAGGGATTTGTTGAAGTTGAAGATGCGGCTAAAAGGGGTGGAAGAGTAGCGGGCAACGCCAGAAAAGAAACAGAGCGTGAATTAAGTCGCCCAATCACATCAAGAGAAAACTATCTTTCTGAACCAGAAACGAAGAAAAAGTTAGAAGATAAAAGTAAAAAGTAATGGAACTATTCTTTGTTAATTTTTTAGTTTTAGGAATTGGGTGAATCAAGCAAGTTTTATAAACCTTAATTTCTTTCTAAAGCTAGTGAAAAACCAATTAGTCGCTAAAATCCTAAATAATATCGCCGACATTCTGGAACTACAGGAAGTGCCCTTTAAACCGCAAGCGTATCGTAAAGCTGCGTTAACGATAGAATCCCTGCCGGAAGATGTTGAAAAAATATACGATCAGGGAAAATTAGAAGAACTGCCCGGCGTAGGAGAACATTTAGCTAAAAAGATTGAAGAAATTATCTTAACCGGAAAATTGAAGTATTATGAAACCTTAAAAAAAGAGATTAAAGTTGATCTGGAAGAATTAAATGAAATCCCTTTCTTAGGGCCGAAGAAAATCAAAGTTTTGTATAAACAATTAGGCATTAAAAATGTTCGCGATTTAGAAAAAGCTATCCGCCAACAAAAATTAAGAAAGATAGCCGGCTTTGGCGAAAAGACCGAACAAACTTTATTAGAAGGGATAAAATTATTCCGCACCAAGCCTAAACGATTTTTATACGCTAGTGCGGCTGCAGTGGTTAATGAGATCAAAACCGAATTTAAAAAATATGCTTTTGTTCAGCGAGTAGAGATTGCCGGTTCGTTTAGGCGGGGCAAGGAAACAGTTGGAGATTTAGATTTTTTAGTAGTTTCTTCCCAGCCTAAAAAAGTGATGGATTTGTTTACTTCTTTCAAGGATAGCAAAGTACTTGCCAAAGGAAGCACTAAAAGTTCAATCCGTTTAGCGAATAATATGCAGATTGATCTTAGGGTAGTTAACGAGAAAGAATTTGGTTCAGCTCTGCAGTATTTTATTGGCAATAAAGAACATAATGTGGAGCTGAGAAAGTTTGCGTTAAAGAAAGGGTATACTTTAAGTGAATATGGGCTGTTTGACAGCAAACATAAGAAATGGGTTGCCGGCAGAAGTGAAGATGAAGTTTACCGTAAATTAGGATTAAAATATATCGAGCCGGAATTAAGGGAAAATACGGGCGAGATAGAAGCAGCACTAAAAAATAAATTGCCGAAATTAATTACCATTAAAGATGTTCAAGGAACTTTTCATAATCACAGCAAGTGGAGCGACGGAAATAATTCTCTGTTAGAGATGGCTCAGTATGCAGAAGAGATGAAATTCAAATTTATTTCTTTTAATGATCATTTTGGACATATGGGAATAACTAATCCTTTAACTGAGAAACGCTTAAAAGGATATCTAACCGAAATCGATAAGGTCCAGAAAAAAGTAGGCCTAAAAGTATTCAGCGGAGTAGAAGTAGATATTTTAAAAGACGGTTCTTTGCCGTTATCTCCGCAAAAGTTGAAAGAGTTGGATGTAGTCGTGGCAGCAATTCACCTTAGCACCAGAATGAACGAAAAGGAAATGACTGCCCGGGTTTGTAATGCGTTGGAGAATTATCCGGTAAATATTTTAGGTCACCCTACTGATCGCTTGCTCAATGAACGCAACGGATTAGCTTTAAATTTAGATCAGGTGTTTGAAACGGCTAGAAAAAATAAAGTTTTCTTAGAAATTAACAGTTCTCCTAATCGTTTGGATCTTTCCGGTGAACAGGTAAAGTCAGCTTTAAACTTAGGCTGTAAATTTGTTATCGGTACCGACGCACATGATTGTTCTCAGTTGCAGTTTTATCCTTTAGCTGTAAATATGGCTCGAAGAGGCTGGACGGAGAAAAAAGATATTCTTAATTGCTGGAGCTTACCTAAAATTGAAAAAGCGTTGCAGAAATGATTTTGATTAACCTGTTTAAACAATCAAAAAAATTAAATGTTAAAATAAATATAAAAAAATAATTCTAAAAAATTAAATAAAAAATAAAAAAAATTGTTTTAAGTCAGTAATCCAAAGAGGTCAATAAAAAGCAGTATGCTTTAACAGCACCAGCTTTTAACTTAGTCCGTCTTCAAATTCTTTTGCACAATTTTCAGAGCAGAATTTATAGGTTTCTCCTTCGATCTCTTTTACGATTTTGTTTTCTCCGTCAATGGCCGAACCACATTCAGCACATTCATCGACTTCTTCATCCTCTGCATAACCTTCCATGAAGCCTTCTTCAGGGGATTCAAAGTCTTCGTCACCTTTTTCGCTCTTTTTGTGCGATTCGTTATCGAATACGTAGTTTTCCATAGTAATAATTTTTTGCGCTCTATTTTTAAATATTTTGCTTATATTTTATATATGTTTTGGTTGGGTGTTTAAATAGTAGTAGGTTAAAAATATAAACCCTGCCTTAAAAATATAACCCTCTTTTAAAAATATAACTCGTTATTAAAAATATAAACCTGCCACCAATAACCAACTTATTTCAAATGTGTATTCAGCAGCAGCTTCTTAATCCGATTAATTGATCTTTCCCAAGAAAAAGCATACGCAACCGTTTTACGGGCATTTTGCCCTAATTTTGCTCTTAATTCTTTATTTTGCAGCAGCTGATTAACCTTTACGGAAAGCATCGTAGCACTATTTCGGGGGAAAAAAAGCCCATTATGGTCTTTTACTAAATAATGCTTGATGAAACCAACTTTGGTGGCAATAACCGGCAGACCGGAAGCCATCGCTTCTAAAGTTGCTAAAGAAGTGGTTTCGGTTAAACTGGGCATAACAAAAATATCCATGGCTTTAAGGTAATCCTGGACATTATTAACGAAGCCAGTAACTTTACAATTAGGGTTTTCTTTAAATTCTTTAGTCTGGCTTTCCGGTCCGTCTCCCACCATCAATAAGAAATAATTTTTTTGCTTTTCCAGTTTCTTAAATCCTTCCAGCAGTAGATGGGCGTTTTTCTCTTTAGAGATTCTGCCTACATAACCAATCACTTTTTTTTCTGGACCGATCTTAATTTTTTTCTTGCTTAATTGTTTATCCTGGGGAGGATGAAATAAATCGATGTCAACTCCCAGCCGGGCCGTAACGATTTCAGTTTTAACTCCCTCTTTGATCAGGTAATCTTTTAAGTCGTAATAAGGAACAAAAATCCCCTGGCAGTCATTATAAAAAGAGATAGATATCTTCTTAATAATTCTAGAAAATATTTTGCTGATAATACGGGGCAAGAATTTTTCAAGTAATTCCCAGGAGAGGGTGTGCAAGTAGAAAACTGTTTTTTTATGGTATTTATGGGCATAATGGATACTTAAATAACTGATTAATGCCGGCCCCTGGACAAAAACAATATCTGCTTCTTTAACTGCTTTTTTGATTAGGCTGAAATTCTTAAATGAAAATTTAATCGAAGGATAATCAGACATCTTAATTATTTTTGACGGTTCAATATAAGTAACGTTGCGCCCTTTTTTTACCCCGTAATCAGGCACCAATAAAGATATCTCAAAACTATCTTGTGCCCGTTTCATGAATTCTTCAATGAATTTTAACGTGCCATCTACTTTGGGATAATAAGTGTCCGCTACCAATAATAATTTTGGTTGGTCAGCCATCGTTTAATTGTTTATTTTTGTTTTGAACATTTGGTTTATTGTGTTTATTTATTTTTCCTACGGTTTATTTAATTCTGAAAAACTTCTCCGCAAATCTTTTCCTGATTTTAAATCCGTCCCAGATGGTTTTAACTAACAGCAGGAAGAAGGGATAGAGGATATGGAATTTTTGGCTTTTGAAGGCTCCCAAGGCTTTTAATTTTACTGAAAAAGTTTTGGAAATATCAACATAAAAAGCAGGATGTTCAGTTTTAAAGGATACGGGATTCCAGACTGAATAAATATATAATTCTGGTTTGGTTTCCATTTTATCATATAATTCTAAAGTGATCTTATGGACCGCTTTATGGTCCGGATGGGGATCTTCATTGCTGTGAGTAAATAATTTAGTTGGTTTTTTCTGGTTAAGTAAAGTTAATAATTTATGCTCCCACTTTTCTTTTTGATAATCAGAATAGATGTTTTGATCTCCCAAATCTAAGAACATAACTTTATTTCTTTTATCTCCGATTATTTTATTTGCATCTAAGGTTTCTTTTTTACGCATATCTTTGATCACTTTATCTTTCAGCCAGATATGTGATTTTTCCCCCAAAGAAAAGACTACTGAGATAATATTTTTCTTTTCTTTAAGGTAATTTTTGATTGTTCCACCTGCACCAATCACAAAATCGTCTGGATGAGCACCAAAGACCACAATTGTTTCTTTTTTAGCCATTTATTAAGGGATATTTTTTGGCTTTAAGAAGTTTTTTGTTTTATGTACTAAATTAAATCGCCATAGGTAGGTTTAAATAATACTATAAACTTAAAATAGATATGGGGGCCGGTTACCAGTTAGAGGGAGAAGTTATTATTATTAATAGAGATTTAACCGAATTAGATCTCTTTGTTAAGGATTTTTTAACTGTTCTTAACAGGCATTCCGATTACTTAATTGTGAGCGGTTTTGTTAGTATTTCTACCGGGAGGACTAGGGGAACTGAAGATGTTGATGTTCTTGTCCCCATAATGGATGAAAATAAATTTCGGGCGTTGTTTGATGATTTACAAAAAAATAACTTTTGGTGTTATCAAGGAGATTCGATAAAAGAAGTTTATCCTTATATCCAGAATTTGCAGAATATTAGATTTGCTAAAGCTAATGAAATGTTTCCTAATATGGAGTTTATCCCAATTAACAAGACTAAAAAAGCAAAGTTTTTTGAGTTTAATCATCCGCAGAAAATAAAGGTTCAGGACTTTGAGTTTAAGATTCCCCCAATCGAGTTTGAGATCTTGTATAAAGAGATTATTCTTGGCAGTAAAAAAGATTTAGCCGATGCGAAACATTTAAGAACTTTCTTTGCTAAGATCATTACAGAAGAAAATTTTCAAAAGTATAAGCCAATTATAGAAAATGAATGATTTAGATTACGTGGAATTGTATGCCCGGAAAATTGAGAAAGATAATAGCTTGTTTAAGCAGCAAAGAAAGCTTATAGAATCTCAATTCAAAGGCAGTTCTTCTTTATTTAGGAATATGTTCTCTAAAGATTTTAAATCTGGTGCAAGAAGATATTTGAAAGAACGAGGGCTATTGTAATTTAGTTATAATGCGTGTTAGTGGTTCTTTTGCGTTCTTATAAACAAATTTCCGTATATTTTTTAAATAAAGAAAGACTTTCAGCAGTTAAGATGAAAATATTAACTATTCATGCCGATTTCATTGAATTTGAATCTAAGAAAAAAGCGATTAAAACCGCCGAAGAAGGCATCAAAGAAGGCAAGCACCGCGTAGAAGAATGTTTGGTTATTTTCACCGCCGTAGAAAAAAGAGATGAAAATAATCTTAAAGTAGTTACTGAAAAATATGTTCAGGAAATCAAGAATATCGCTCAACAGATCAATGCTAAAAAAATTGTTCTATATCCTTATGCTCATTTAAGTTCTAGCCTATCTAATCCTCAAGCTGCCGAAAATCTATTGAAAGAAGCAGAAAAGCTGCTGGCCGAGAAGTTTTCGGTTACGCGAGCGCCTTTCGGTTGGTATAAATCATTTACTCTTTCCTGCAAAGGGCATCCGCTGTCCGAATTAAGCCGGGAATTCAGTGTAGAAGGCAGCGGAAAAGTTGATGAAAAAGAATTGACCGAAGCAGAAATAAAATCTTTATTAAATCAAATCTCTCGGTCTAGGTTAGATGCTTCTAAATTAAAAGAAAATGATCACCGCATCATTGGAAAAAATTTAGATTTATGGAGTTTTAATGAAGTTGCTCCGGGCATGGTCTTCTGGCATAATAAAGGCTTATTGATTAAAAATTTACTAATTGATTACTGGCGGGAAGTTCATCAAAAAGCAGGGTATCAGGAAATTTCTACTCCCCAGATTATGGATAAAAAGTTATGGCTGTTATCCGGGCATTGGAATAAATACAAAGAAAATATTTTTTTGACTGAATACGAAAAAAGAATGTTTGCGGTTAAGCCTATGAATTGTCCCGGGGGAATGTTGGTCTATAAATCTTCTTCCAAATCATATAAAGATTTACCCTTACGCGTAGGAGAATTGGGTGTTGTGCACCGGCAGGAATTGTCCGGGGTGTTAGCTGGTCTATTTAGAGTAATTCAATTCACCCAAGATGATGCGCATATTTTTTGTACGGAAGAACAGATTGAAGATGAAGTTGGAAAGATTATCAATTTAATCACAGAAATGTTTGCTACTTTTGATATAACTCTAGACCATATTGAATTATCCACTCGCCCAGAAAAACGGGTGGGCAGCGATAAAATATGGGATTTAACTGAGAGCATCTTAGAAAAGGTTTTGAAAAATAAGAAGATGACTTATAAGATCAATAAAGGCGATGGTGCTTTCTATGGGCCTAAAATTGATTTCCATTTAAAAGATTCATTAGACCGAACTTGGCAGTGTTCCACTATCCAGTTAGATATGGCTATGCCGGAACGATTTGATTTAGAATATGCCGACAATGAAGGAAAATTAAAACGGCCGATTATGCTGCACCGAGTTATTTATGGTTCTATCGAACGATTTATTGGCATAATGACTGAACATTTAAACGGCCGCTTCCCCTTATGGTTAAGTCCCGTGCAGGTTAAAGTTTTAACGGTTACGGATAGAAATATTCCTTTTGCTGAGAAAGTTACGGAGAAATTGAAAGAAGCTGGAGTGCGGGTTGAATTAGATAGCCGCACTGAGACGATCGGCAAAAAGATCCGTGATGCCCAAATGGAAAAAATAAATTACATGGTCACTATTGGCGACAAAGAAGTTGAGAAGAATACTTTAGCAGTTAGGAGCAGGAAAGGAGATGTAGTGTTCGGGTTAGCGATTGAGAAGTTTATTGTGCAGCTGCAGGAAGAGATTAAGAAGAGGGAGATGAAGTAAGATTTAAAATATTTTTCTTGATTTAATAGCTTTATATTAAACTTTTTTTATTAACTCTCTACACCAAATATATCCCTTCTAATACTTGGTCCACCATGCCCTTGCAGTTTTCAATCTTGTTGAGCAGCTTATGTTCGGTGGTTGCTTTTCTGATCTGTCCTAGCCTGTCGGTAATCTGGGCGTATAGTCTAATCAAATCGCCTTCCAATAAATTAGTTAATTTAATCACTTCAAAGAAACTCTGCCCTTTGATCAGCGGATAAATAAGCGCAGTCATAGTAGTTAGATTTTCAAACTTTTCTTCTCTAGATAAATATTCGTCAGCATTCAGTAAAGTTCTTAGCCCTTTTAATTCTTCATCTTTGAATTCCTGCTTAAATTGATGATTTATTCTGGGCTCGTACACTAAACAGGCTAGAATCAACAAGATTTGGTATTCGTCCAACTGATCGGCAAATCCAGTTGCAAATATTTCTCCCAGAGTGATTTCATCCGCAAAAACTTTGGAAGAGAAATGCCCTTTCTCCGTTAATTGTCCGTTTTTAATATAATCAAATTTAGTTAATTTTTTTACAATACTGAAATATCTGGATAACAATACTTTGGTGGGCACTTTAGCAAAATTATCCCCAAACTGCTGATAGGAGTAAAAACTTAATCTTAGAATATATTCAATCTCTTTAGGCGTATGCAGATTGATCAAGTTTAAGACCGTATTAATAGATAATCTAAATTGCGATTTGATCGGCTCAATATCTTTGCTGGTGATTCGTTTAATTTCCTGATAATTAAAGGTGGGGCGGTAAATTAGGCTAACCACATAACCGATCGTATCAATGCCCCTTCTTCCCGCTCTTCCGGCAATCTGGAAATATTCTTTGGTGTTTAAGTACCGGAAATTAAATCCGTCATATTTTCGCAGGCTGTTAAAACAGACTGTTTTTGCGGGCATGTTAATGCCTACCGCAAACGTTTCGGTCGTATACAGAACATTTATTTTTCCCTGGCTAAATAATTCTTCCACAATTTCTTTGATTACCGGCAACAGCCCAGCGTGGTGGAAAGCTATTCCCTGTGAAATAGTTTCCCTTAAGGTCTGCGTAGATTTTAGTTTACTAATTTCGCTAGGGGCATCTTCTAACTTTTTGCTCATGAATATCGATAAAGAAGGATCGCGGGGAAAGAAGTTGGCTTTAGCTAATTCTTGGGCTTTCAGCTGACAATCTCTTCTAGAAAAACTAAAAAATAAAGCTGGCATTTTTTCTCTGCCTAACTCTTTAATTAATTCAACATGATTAGGAACCGGGAATTTATCTCTTTTATTCTTTTTTCCCTTGCTATAATGCCGGGAAGAATCTTTTGCTGTTTTAATGTTCTCTAACGTAGTGATCCCCAATTCAAAATCATAAAATTGGTGTTCTAAAGGCACATTTCTTTTTGTAGCTATAACCGTATCTACGGCATGTTTTTTTATGGCCCTGATCCAGCGGCTGAATTCTTCCGCATTAGGAATGGTTGCGGAGAGACAGAGAAAGCGGATATTTTTTGGGCTGTAAATAATTGATTCCTCCCATACATATCCTCGTTCAATATCATTAATGTAATGAATTTCATCAAAAATTACATAAGCTACATTTTCAATTTCCTGTTCATTGCTGACGACCATGTTCCGATAAATTTCCGTGGTCATGATCAAGATTTTTGCCTGGGAGTTGATAACGATATCTCCAGTCATTAAACCTACTTTGCTTTCCCCATATTCTTTAGAAAAATCTTTATATTTCTGGTTGGAAAGAGCTTTTATGGGTGCAGTATAAATTATTTTTTTATCATCGTTTTTATGCTTGTCAATGATAAAGTCAGCAATTAAAGTTTTCCCGCTTCCCGTAGGAGCAGAAACAACTACAGAATGATTATCTTCAATAGCCTTAATGGCTTGTTCTTGAAATTTATCTAAAATAAAATTTTTGAATTTCATTATTTAAAATCTAAGTCCAGCTCTTTTTTAGATTTATACCTAAATCTGTTTTTATTAACGATTAATATACTTAGTAGAAAAACATTCTTTTTAAATATTCCCGTGCCGTTTGGCAAATTGATTCTGCAGGGTTAATTGAAGAATCAACGATGGCGTCAATGGATTTGTTTTCTTTCCTGCACTCTTGAAGATATTCCCAGCGAGTTATACTTTCAGGAACCTGCTGCAGCATTACTCCGGTAGAGATCGCACTAGCTACAACTAATCCAGAGAAGTACTTGCCCGCAGGAGTTCCGTATTTTATCATTTTTAATCTTAATTGCCGTTTATTTAAATAACTTTAGTATATTCTTGAGTATATAGTTCAATTATTCAAGAAGTAAAAAGAACTTTAATAAATTTAAAAATAATTATTGGTATTGATCTAAAATACCTTGCAAATCGTTAAAAACAGTTCCAGAATATTTTCCTGCAGTTGCGAATACAAAAGTTATTGTTCCTGCACTAGGTATAAGTTTCATTACTAAAGTAGTATCATTCAAATGATAGACCCATTCGTTAATACGTCCAGTTAGCCAAATTGAATCTTGAGATAACTTTCTGCCATCTGGCGAAGCAACTAAAAGTGCTTCAGTAGTTCTTAAATAAACCCTTACTTTATCTGTAAGATCTGCTCCTTGTGTGCGGTTAACTACTTTTATCTGAACCATTTTTCCTCCTAACTTCTTTTAAATTCGCCAGCAGTATCTAATAAATCAACGTGTCCTAAGAATAATCCGCGGCAACAATACCTATCTAATCCCAAAGAATCCATTACTTTTTTAGGCTCTTCGCCTTTATTTACTCGTTCTTTGTATTCTTCCCACAAATGTCCGACGGGTTTACCGCATGAAAAACAACGAATAGGTATTATCATTTTTATTATATCCTCATCTGTATGATTTCTGCCGCTTAGCTCTTGCTTTGGAATCGTTTGGCTTGCAGGTTTCTTTTCTACGGATATCTGCAACTAACAATAATCGATCGTAATCTTCAAATACACTTTTAAGTTTAGGTTCGTATTGAACTAAAGCTCGGGCAATTGCTAGTCTAACTGCATCTGCTTGTCCGTTGATGCCTCCGCCGGCAACTTTTACATCTAAATCAATTTTATTAGCAATTTCGCCAGCTAAAGTTAATGGTTCAGAAACTCTTAATCTTAAAATGCTGTTGCTGTAACTGTTTAAGTATTGTCCGTTAATTTTTATTTTTCCTTTTCCTTCATTTAAAGTAGCCCTAGCTACTGCTCGTTTTCTTTTTCCTTGTTTTTGAATTTTTTTTCCAGTCATTTTACATCCATTTAATTATTATATTTTTCCGCCTAAATGTCGGCAAATTTCTCCAACGGTGATATATTTTAAAGTTGGTAATTTTTTAGCTGAGGAATTTTTTAAAACAATTAAATCCTTTTCGTTTACTCCGGAAGGCATACCGATATGGCAAAAGATGTGCCGATAAGCTGCTTTACCTCGAGCAAACTGCCAAGGAAGCATTCCTCGGATAGCTAAACGGACAAACTTATCGGGTAAGCGTGAATACTTTGGACTTCTGGAAGGATAACCTCGACGATCCCATTTTTCTTTTTCATGGGCAAAGGTATTGGTTTTTCTACCACTGATAATTATTTTTTCACAATTAACTACTTGAACTTCTTCACCCAGTAAGGCATCTTTTGCTGCATGTGCAGCTAATCGTCCTAAGATCATTCCTTCTCCGTTATAAATTTTCATGCTAAAAAACTCCTGGTTTTTGGCATGCTAAAAATGATAGTTTTCATTTTTATCATCCTAAAATCCTCACCTTTTTACCTTCTGGATTTTTTTCCCATAATTCTTGAATAGACAAGGTTTTTCCTTTTGCTTCGGTGATTTTTCGTTTAGCTTCCTGGGAAAAATTAAGGGCAGCAACTTCAACTTTCTTGCTGATTTCTCCAACACTTAATACTTTTCCTGGAACTACGATAGTTTCTCCATCACGGGCGAATTTATCAATTTTATAAACATTAATGGTTCTTCTTAATCGGGTAGGTTTGTTAAGGTCTTTAGCAATTCTTTTCCAAAATTTATTGGTTTTGCCAGCACCTTCTAGCTCGACGAGCAATTTTTGCAATTGGTAATTTGAAGGACCAGTTAATTTAACCATTTTAGATCATCTTTTCGAATTCTTCTATTTTTTCAATAAGTATTTCTGCACTAGTGTGGAGCATTTCTTTACAGGTCAATTGCCCCCAACTTTCTACATAAAACACTAAATTATCAGTGTATTCAAGAGTAATGCCTTTATCTGCTTCAGCATAAGTGTCTAATAGATTACTGTCATATACTTTTTCTTGGATTAATTCTACTTTGTGATCTTTAACTTTGAAAACTCCGTCCGTACATAATTCAGCAATTTTTGCTGGATCCTGAACCTTACCAACTTTAACTACTGGTTCTCTTTTGTAATAAACTAATCCGGGAGCCCATTTGGAATGTTCTTTTCCTTTGCCCATAACTGCAGTCATGGTCAGATCTATTTTTTGTTTTGCCAGTAATTTAACTACGGGCATCTTTTCGTATGCAAAAGTACATTTTGGATCGGCACTTTCTGCTTCTTCAGCATAAACATAGCCTTTCTTGCTTGATTTTAATTTTATCTGTAAAGTGCAAGCTGCGCCTTTTTCATCAATTTCTTCTTGATTCTTAGGCAGGCGGTAACTTTTTAAGTCGGTTTTGATTGGGATTAATCCTAAACGAAGAGCAAGCATCTCATCATACAAAGCAGAACCATTGTCTTTAATTTCTACAAATTCTACGGCTAAGGTGGGAACTTCTTCCATAATCAACCTGCGGATAGTATTCGCAAAAGGTTCAGTACTGCCTTTAAGTAGAACGACTAATTTATTCTTCTTTTTCTCTTCCTTGACTTTTTCGAGTTTCATGTTTTAATTTTCAATAAATTTTTTCACAAGTTTATACACTTAAACTCTTCTTCCTCTTCGTCCGCCTTTCATCCGGCAGCCGTTATGCGGTTCAGGAGTTACTTCTTCGATTTTACCGATTCTTAATCCGGATCTGGATAAAGCCCGAATAGCTGCTTGAGCGCCGGGGCCGGTATTTTTAGGACCATTATGTCCTCCTCTACCTCTTACTCGGATCATTAAACCGTTGATGCCCTTTTCTAAACAGATTTCAGATATTTTTTTAGCTACACCCATTGCGGCAGTAGGAGAACTTTCCAAACGGTCAGTTTTAACAATCTGGCCGCCGCTAGAACGGGCAATAGTTTCTGTGCCGGTAATATCCGTTACCGTGATAAGCGTATTATTATAAGTAGATAAAATGTGAGCAATGCCCCACCTTATTCTATTCATGGTTGGTGGTGCCCGAGCAACACTTTTTTCAACAGGTTTCTCTTTAGGAGAAGGATCAGCTGTTTTTTCTGAAGTTGCTGGTTCGTCTGTTTTTTTCATTTTAGTTATAATCCTCAGTTTTTATTTAGTCAATACTTCTTCTGCTTTAATCGGTTCTGCAGGAGCGGCGGGATCAACTTCTTTTTTCTTCCTGCCGGATTTTTTTTCATCTATTTTATCTCTTACCGCTTTAATCTCTTCTTTAACTTCCTTAACTTCTTTTTCCCGGACTCTTTCCGGATGATTTTCATCAAATAAAGTGGAATTGTCTTTGAAACTAATCGAGTTTTCTTCTTCTAAAGAAACAATGTAAGAAGGCCGGGCAATTTCCTGTTCGCCGATTTTAACATGTCTATGAACGATAAATTGGCGGGCTTGATTCATGGTCTTAGCTAAACCTTTTCGGAATACTAAACTTTGCAGACGTCTTTCCATTAATTGTTTTAATTCTAATCCTAAAATTTGGTCCAAGTCTGCTCCTGTTGGTAATAAACCTAATAATTGCAATTTAGTCAGAATCTGTGCTTTTTCTTTTTCAGCTTGCGCTGTTTTAGTTGCAATTAATTTTTTAGCAATATCTTTGTATTTTTTTAAGAATGAGTTAGCAATGAAAATTTCTTTTTTATTTTTTAATCCGTATTCTTTTTTTATAACTCCTTCAGTCTCGATGTTGGTCTTGTTCCAAGGATGTCTTGGGGTAAAGTACTTCTTTTTGAGTTTTTTTGGATCGCCCATTTTGAATCAGATGTTTTTTATTTTTTAATCATTTATTTTTTTGCGTCTTTCTTCGTGTCTTTCTTTGCAGCACCTGCGCCAGCTTTTGCTGGTGCAGCTTTTTTGGTAACGCCAACTACTTTTCCCTTGTTCCTTCTGAAGTGAGCTTTGGTTCTTTGCCCTCTTACCGGCAAGCCTTTTTGATGCCTCATTCCGCGCAAGGTTTTAATTTTCTTTAATCGTTTTAAGTCATTATCTTTTACAAAATTAAGAGTTCCAGTGAGAAAATGTTTGTCTTCTCCGCTTTCGTAATCTTTTTTCCGGTTAAACGCCCAGGAAGGGATTCCGTGTTGTTGCGGTTCTTGAACGGCAGTATTAAGTTTTTTTATTTCGTCGTCGCTAAGATTACCTGCTTTAGTCCGTTTGTTGATATTTAAAACGGCACAGATCATGTCGGCAAAATTAATTCCTACTCCTTTAATTTTAGTAAGCGCAAATCTTATTCCTTTATCTCCAGGAACGTCAACATTAGCGATACGTACAATATGCTTAAAATTTTTTTCTTCTACCATTATATTATTCTTTCCGAGAATACGCATTGTAGTCCTATAAAGCGCGTGAACTCGGACTTATCCCCTCTTATTATGGGGTTTATTTATAAACATTTCTAAAAAAAATAATATTTTTCAAAACCGGGCTTTCCGTAAGTTATACTTTACAGAGAAAGAGTACATTGTGAGTGGGGTTTATTCTTTTCCACAATTTGCTGGGCGGTTTTGTAAGAGAGAGTAATATAATAACGTTCCTTCCAGCTATTTCATTCAATTTTTATACTCGTCGAGTTATCATTTAAAAAATTAAAGGATGTGCGCGGATCTTCTTTAAATGAAATCTGTTTATTGGAAGCAATTTCGTAAGCTTTGGCAAATTCACTGATTTCAATATTGCCATTACAATTTTGATCAATGGCTCGGGCTAGTTGATTTAACTGTTTTTCCGCAGCTGCGTCGGCAGCAATTTCTTCTGGCGTAGATGTAAAGGCATAGATTAATCCTTGTGTTATTCCATATATGCCGAATGCTGATGCACAGACAGTAGCAGCAATTTTTGCTGCGAGATTAAATTTTTTCCAATTTTTAGGTTTCTTCCTCGGCTGAATGTTTTTCTCCTTCTTCCATCCTTGTACAACTCGTTCTAAGTATTCGTATTCTAATCGGCTTCCTGGTTTAACCCGCAATTCTTCTAAGCGTTCTTTTCTTGCTTCTGCAGCTTTTTCCTGTTCTAACAGAGCTTCTAATTCCAGAACTTCTTCTTCTACTAATTCCTGCACTCTTGCCTTGAGATGCACCGGTTGTAATTGTCTATCCATGATATAGCTATTCGGAAATAACTATTATATAAAGGTATTGTAAGATTTAGTTCTCACTAAGCCGTAAGATTTAGAATATTTTTTAAATTATGTTTGTTGTGGAGGATTTGGGGTAGTCGAAGGACTTGCTACTTTCTCTTTCTTTTTTCTTTTCCCTTTGCTTTCTTCCTCTTCTTTATCTCGTAAATGGCTTTTCCATTTTAAGATAGTATAATTAACTGGATTCTTTATTTTCCGGCACAAAGCATCAGCTTTGCATAATCCTAATCCTGAATAATATGCTTCATTGCTGCAGTTGGGCGGAAGTTTTTCTCCCGGCTGAAAAGTATTCATCTGTCCTTTCAAATAAACCTCCCGCAGAGGTTCCCGGTTTTTTTCACGATTCCAGTTCTGCAAATATCCTTCTATCTCAGGTTTGCTCCAGCCAATTTTTCCTAAAAAATTCATCAGGCAGAAGGCTGCTCGTTTCTTGCCGTCTTCTAATCCATTAAGATAGCTGAGCATACAGGGAGGGAAGAATTCTTCTTTGATTGGACATTCAATCTTGATTTCTTCATTTTCATTCCAGACTTTTTTTTCAATCTCTTGATTTTTACTTTCTTTTATTTCTGCTTTAAAATCTAAAGCCCGCACCAATAATCTCCGGGCACTTTCTTCAGTAACCTTTCGGTCTAAAAAAATAAACATCGGTGCAAGAAGCGTATCCGGATGGGCCATTTCTTTTTTAAATTCCATTACCTTGTCTGGATCAATTGGTAAGCTAACTAATCCGGATTTCTCGTGTAAACTATACGGCATTCGGTATAAATGCCGGGAAGAAATCAAGACTGTATCTATTTCTAAAAATTTATCTACGTCTAATTTGGCAATTTTATCTCCAAATTGATTTTGTTTGTATCTGATTATTTTTTCCGAAGGCAGCTCAACTTTTTCAATTATCTGGCTGAAATTATTATTTTCAAATTCAAGAATTCTTTTGCCTAATTCTTCTTTAATATTTTCTTTGATATAAAAAGCGATTTCTTTAGCTGCTTCCGGGAATAAATCTTTGGTGAATAAAGGCCCAA
Organism: Nanobdellota archaeon; assembly: GCA_038046465.1. GTDB lineage: Archaea > Nanobdellota > Nanobdellia > Woesearchaeales > GW2011-AR9 > JBBSWB01. The sequence goes on along the minus strand of JBBSWB010000043.1, from coordinate 3,409 downwards.
CTGTCTGGGGAAAAGCTTCAAAGGGAACACCAATATGGAATCCTTTATTTCCACTAAATTTACACGAATAATTTTTTACTCCGCAATATTTTAAAAATTTGATAATAAGGTCTGCAGAGATTTTGCTATAATCAATCAATTTACAATCAATGTCTAACACTAAATCCCATCCAGTTCTTAATTTATCTAATTCTTTGCGGCCAATATTACTGTTTAGGTCAAGAGGATTGTCCCAGCATTCTTCGCTGGCATGAAAAGAAGTTACGCCCTGTTTAGCTAATTCAACAATTTCTTGAGGATAAGAAAGGATATCCGGCCGTTTTCCGAATCCGTCGCCGTATCTGAATCCGATTTCTTTATTTTTAGCATGGGCTACAATAGCTTCCTGGATATCTCTGCGCTTATAGAATCGTAAACAAGCCCCTTTATCTAGCATAATAGTTCAGAAGTGCCCGGGTTTAAATTATTTTCTTTTTATTTGTTAACATTAATCTCTGGCGAAATTTTTGTGCATAAAATAAAGTCCATTGCAAAGATTTATAAAAACTAAACTTAACGATATAAATCATGACAAATAAAACCTTAACTGCAACAGTATTAAGTTTAGCATTAGGACTAAGCAATATGGGTTGTAATGAAACAAATGAATCGCCGCAAGTATCTCCCACTAAACATCTTTATGGAATAATTCGCAGTATAGACGAGGATTCTTTTGCGATTGGATACGGGCGTGGAGCAGCAAACTTTGAATTTGAGCATTTCAGAATCGAAGCAGCTGATGGGGAAATCTTTAATCTTATTTTTCCCGGCCCGTCAAATTACTTGGCGGGAGATGTTGTTAATTTTAAATATACTGCGCAATCTCCAGTTTCCTCTCTTGATTTGTTAACTCGCGGAGGAATGTCCAGAACATATCCCTTACAAAATTTTTATTTTAATACCAATGGGATAATTCTAGATCATTCGTTCTTTAATGTTCCTAAAAAGTAAACCAGTTCAGAATTTATTTGTTTGGAACTCCCGGAAGGCCATAAAATACGGAGCGTACTTCTTTTTTCATATCTTTAGCAAAAGATTGAAAGACTGCAGTATCTAAGCGGCGGCGTTGGAACAGTAAAGTGCGCAGTTTTGATTCTACATCTCGGCTAATGCTACTCAGCGTTTTAACCGGATCATTGCCGCCTTTACGCAACTCTCTTTCTAAAAGAGCATGCTGTTCTTGAAAAGCACTCATAAAAGCTTGAATAAATTCATTTTGATATTGAGCTGCGCCGACAAAATCAGCTTCTTTTCCGTAAATTGGCGTGCTTTTGTGCGAAGCACGGTTATATGCTTTTAACAGACTAATTTCAAATTCAGTAAGAAACGATACGGGAATCATAGTAACACATTTTTTTATTTTTATTTACTTTTTTTATGCTTTTACTTAGTTTTTAATACAAACTAGTATTAATCTCTAAAACAAACACTTATATAAATTCTTTTCCGTGCTTTAGAATGAAAGATATTTTGCCCTAAAATGCTTTAGTTTTATAACGCACTAACTTCTTTCTTGAAAGCTTCTGTTTTTTTCTTCAGCTGCTTTAGTGCTTCTTTAATTGCTTCTCTAGGCTCTAAGCCTTTAGTTTCAATATGGAATTTAGGAGTGCCGACTAAAGGGTGATCAATCATATAGGTAGCGATAACTACTCCTTTAACGCTCTGCAGCTCTTCTTTTAGAATGTTACAGAAAGTGTGGGTTTCCCCTCTAAGCTCAAATACCAGCTTATTCTTGCTCTCTTCCAGAACTTTGAATTCCATTTTTTTGTTTTTAAGCGAATTTGTTTATAAAGGTTTCTATGGGGATTATAAAAATTCCATTTTATGCTCTTTTAGATATTATAACGATAACCTACAGACTGCTTTGTCTTTATATTTTTCAGCAATCTGCTGGGCAGTTGCATTGGAAAGTTTAACGGTATACCTATAAGCATTTGAGAAAGTGTAATTAGTAATATCTATTCCTTTAACAGTATCATCAAGAGAAATGTTGATTAAATCCGACTTGCTTCTCTTCAAATATCGGAAATTTTTTATCTGTAGCCGTTTCATATGCTTTAGCGATTTCGTGAAGTTGAAGGTCTCCATCACAATTCAGATCGATTGATTGAATGAATTGTTCTTGTTTATAATCTTCCTGCACCATATAATTTACAAAAGACCCCAAAACACCAACTACGCCGACGACCAAACAAGAATATCCAGTAGCCTTTAACACTTTTTTAATTGGTATAGTCGGCAGTTTAAATTTTTTCCAATTTTTAGGTTTCTTCCTCGGCTGAATGTTTTTCTCCTTCTTCCATTCTTGTACAGCTCGTTCTAAATATTCCCATTCTAATTGACTTCCTGGTCTAACTCGTAATTCTTCTAATCTTTGATTAGTCACTTCTGCAGCTTTGTTCTGTTCTAATAAAGCTTCTAATTCCAGAACTTCTGCATCTTCTAATTCCTGCACTCTTGCCTTGAGATGTACTGGTTTTAATTGTCTGTCCATGATTTTAACCTCTTATAACGACCAGCGGCATTGCGTACTGCTTTTATATCTTTCAGTAATTAACTGCATTGTTGGTCTAGAAAGAGTGATCTTATACATACTATTATCTAATCTTTCAATTTCAACGTTTCCTAATTTATAACTTTGGTCCGTGTGTATTTGTATAGCTCTCATCCCATGTAAAGAAGTTAATGGTTCTGGTAATTTTTTATTAAACGTAGTTTCGTAAGCTAGAACAAATTCCTGAATCTGAGAATCGCGATCACAATTCAAATCAATTGCTTGGTTAAACTTGTATTTTTCGTTTTCTAGATTCAGTTGGTAGTATGTGCCTACTCCTAAACTTATTGCTAGCGCTCCGACTAGAAATTTGTCCCAGTGCCGATGTAAACCCGTTTTAATACTTTTCTTGGCCTCTTCTAATCGTTTAGATGGCTTCTTTTGTTTATTCTGTTTAAGCTCTTGTTTATATGCTTCAACTTCTTTTACTAAACATTCGTATTCCAAACGAGTTGACGGTTTTATTCTTAATTCTTCTAAGCGGGCTTCTGCTATTTTAGCAGCTTCATTTTGTTCTAATAAAGCTTCTAATTCTGCAATTTCTGCTTCGTTCATCTCGCGAATTCTTTCGGTAAGATGTATTGGTTTTAATTGTCTGTCCATAATATCGCTATTTGAAAATAACTATTATATAGGCTTAGTAGAAAGTCTTAAGTAAAAATACTGCCTACCTCAGGTTGCCCTGAGGGTGGCAGGGCGGAAATGTGAGCTCCACCATGAAAAAAGAGGAAAGACTAAATAGAAAAATTTATCGGTTGTTTGTATGTATTTAGTTGCTTTTGAATAGGGGTGAGAAAATCCTTTAAATCGAGACAT
>JBBSWB010000042.1:0-4858 GCA_038046465.1 Nanobdellota archaeon | reverse complement strand
TAAACTCTTTCTTTGTTGGAACATATGTGCTCTAAGTTATGCAGTTATCTATATAACCAAATTATTCTTCATCCATCTTCGGCTTTACCGTAGGAAATAAAATTACATCTCTAATGGCATCCTGCTCAGTTAAAATAACTGCAATCCGATCGATGCCAAATCCTAATCCGCCAGCAGGAGGCATGCCAAATTCCATTGCCGTTACAAAATCTTCATCCATAGGGTGAGCTTCCTTGTCCCCCCCGCGCAGTTCTTTTGCCTGCTCTTCTAATCGTTCTCTTTGTAGAATTGGATCATTTAATTCGGAATAAGCATTAGAAATTTCCATCCCTAGGCAAAACGATTCAAATCTTTCCACTAACCGAGGATCATAGCGGGACAATTTACATAAAGGAGTGGTTTCTTTAGGATGATCAATAACGTGGGTAGGTTGAATTAATTTATCTTCAGCAAACTCTTCAAATAATATTTGTACGCCTTTTCCCCAACTGAACGTTCCTTCGTATTCTAGGTTTAAGTCATCAACAAGCTTTTTAATTTCTTGTTCAGACAAATTAGTTACATCAATATCGCCATATTTTTTAATGGCTTCAAGCATAGTTATCCTTTTCCAGGGGGCTTTAAAATCCAATTCCACTTCTTGCCCTTGGTATTTCTGTTTCACTTTAGTTGAACCATTTACTGCCAGACAGGCTTTTTCACAGATTTGTTCAAATAATTCCATCATTTTGTTATAATCAACATAAGCCTGATAAACTTCCGCCATGGTAAATTCAGGATTGTGGGTAGTGTCTACGTCTTCATTACGGAAATTTTTGCAAATAGTAAATACTTTTTCAAATCCGCCCATCAGCAGACGCTTAAGGAATAATTCTGGAGAAATAGAAAGATACATTTTCATATCCCACGTATTAATATGGGTAACAAACGGTTTAGCATTAGCCCCGCCATAAATGGTTTGCAAAGTAGGAGTTTCCACTTCCAGAAAATTGTTTTGATTTAAAAAATCGCGAATGGCTTTGATCATTTTGCTGCGTTTAACAAATACTTCCCTAACTTCCGGATTAAAAGTTAAATCCATGTATCTCTTTCGGTATTTTAATTCGATGTCTTTTAATCCATGAAACTTTTCCGGCATTAAGGCTAATGATTTGCACAGGATTTGATAATTAAGGACTTTAACAGTAATTTCCCCTCGTTTAGTTTTGAAGATTAATCCGCTAACACCCAGGATATCGCCCACATCAACTTTTTTGGCGAGAAGTTCATAATTATCCTTACCTACTGCTTCTTCCTGAAAATAAAGTTGTATTTTTCCCGTTTCATCTTGAATGTGAAAAAAACTAGCTTTGCCCATCACTCGTTTTAACATAACCCTTCCGGCAACAGCCACTTTATCTTTAGTTTGTTCCTCAGCTTGTAGTCGCTCATATTTCTGATTGATATCTTTTGCCCGATGGGTTTGATCAAAAGAATACGGATAAAGAGAGATTCCTTTTTCCTGAAGTTCGGTTAATTTCCTTAATTTGCTTTCATCAATGTTTTTATTAGGCATTAGGGAAAAGTTGTGAGCAGGATTATATAAACTTTTTCTAAAAAATGGCTTTGTAGAAACCCTTCGCAACCTGTTTAGTTGCGATGTAGGTTCGATTGAGAAAACGACAAATTAGTAATAAAGTAGGGCTAGGCTTTTCTTCCAATAAATGCGTGTGGAAAGGTTGGATTTTTTGAAACCACACCATATCCTTCTTGAGCTAATCTTTCTATATAACTAAAAGAACTAATATCTGAAGTCAATAGTATTCTTCCATCTTGTTTAATTCCTACACTTGCAGCTTCATAAAATTCCCTAAGGAATTTCTCATCTTGCGGTGAACTTATTGGACCAAATAAAAATGAAGCAACTAAATCATAGGTGTTAGGACGATCTCTTAATAATTGAATACCATCTTGATGATAAACTCTATCTTGAGGCAAAATACCTCTAGTTACTATTTCATTAACAGCCCCAGATACGTCAACTGCTTCAACAGCTCCTCCAAAATTATTTAGTGCGAGCGTATTTGTTCCCCAACCGGCACCAAATTCTAAAACTTTTCTTTTTAAATGAGATTCATCTAATTTTCCTGTATAAACTAATAAATCAAGATGCATCTTTGTATCTAATGCGCGCCCAGTTAGTCTTGGAAGAGTTTGAGTATTTTCCATTTTATTCCGTCAAAGCATTGACAGCTCTTTGATAATGTTCGGTGTTTTTCCTAATTAGTCTATCGGCTAAAGCAATACAATCCATCGTAAACCATTCTCTGAGCCGGTCTTCAACTTGGCTAGGAGGTAATGCTTTGTAGGTTATGCTAACCAACTTCTCAATACCCGATTTGACACGCTCATCCTTTTCGGTTCTAGTCGAGATAGCTGGGTCGGAACTCTCATCAATGAACAAAGCCCGATTAGTGAAACTTCCTAGAACCCAGTACGCTCTGGTGTGCTGAATTTGTAGAAATGGAATCACGTCCTTAGGGGTAAGGCTTAAGACATTAGGATCAATATTATAATTTGTTACCGCGCTCATCAATTCTTTAGCCGTGTGATTGTCTTTTGCATCAGACAACACGGTAAAACTTGGAGGCTCCATCTCTTTATCTTTCAGATCAACATACCCGTGAGCGAGGGCTTCACATGCAACAATATATTTAACCGACCTCTGACGAAGGGAAGCTAAGATTTCTTTACTTTGAGTAGACAAGTTATTGCCACCAGGAGAAATAAGACTTAATTGCAAAGCAGACGCGTATTTTTCTAACTGGCTATGCACTCGTTGTACCGATTCATTACTATGGAAATGATAACCATGAACTGCTTCATGCCTCAGCGAATTTTCTGAATCTTTTGTAGCGGGATAAACAGTAATAACGTTTCTGTCTTTATCGGTGTGGAAGGTAGCTGCTGTGTTTTCACCAGTGGAATGGATTGAAAAACCATCAGTTGTGGTAACGCCGGCCATACCTCCATTTTCTTCAGATGGTTTAGTTTCAACATCAAAACTAACGCGTGGACAACCAAAAAAATCAGAGATTTCCCTGCTTATAGAATATACTCTCGTATCCAATAGTTTTGGGGAACCCCCTTTTTGTAGTAGTTCAATCATATTATCTTTAAAAAAACGCCCTATTTATTAATCTTTCGTTTTGTTACGACTAATCAGGTACAAATTAGCTGTTCCTTTCGCTATCTTTATAAACAATAATTCTTTACTAAAGACTAAAAGAGGTAAGAGTATGATTGTTACTAGTTGTGGAAACTCAGTTAAACTAGCTAAAACTTTAGCTAAAAAATTAAAAGTTAAATATTCGCCATTAACTATTCTTTCCTTTCCAGATGGAGATATTTACCTAAAATTCAATACTTCTGTAATTGGAAAAAAAGTAATTTTAGTTCAATCCTTCCAGCCCCTTCCTAACCGCTCTTTATTTGATATACTTTTTGCAGCAGAAACTGCCAAGGATTTAGGAGCTAAAAAAGTGATTTTGGTTGCACCTTATTTAGCCTATATGCGCCAGGATAAACGGTTCCATCCCGGAGAAGCTGTCTCCAGCCAAGTCATGGCTAAATTATTAAATAATTCAGTCGATAAAATTATCACTATCGATCCACATCTACATCGTTATCGGTCTCTAAAAAATATTTTTAGTATTTCAGCAAAAGCCTTAACAGCCAATACTTTAATTGCGGATTACATCCAAAAAAAGTTGAAAGACTGTGTCATTATCGGACCGGACTGGGAATCATATCAGTGGGCAGAAACTATTGCTAAACAAATTGGAGCGGAATCTACAGTTCTAAGAAAAACGAGATTTTCTTCCCGACGGGTTACCGAGAAAATGATTAAACCGGTACAAATTGCCGGAAAAAGAGTAGTCATTGTCGATGATATTATTTCAACTGGACACACTATTGCTGAAGCAGCTAAACAAGCCCGGAAAATGAAAGCTAAATCTATTACTGCCATAGGCGTGCATGGCCTGTTTGTCGAAGAAGCCATCGACAAATTAAGAAAAGCCGGCGTAGATAAGATTATCACCACTAACTGCATTGAACATAAGACCAATAAGATCGATATTGCTCCACTAATTCTAGAAGAATTAAAGAAAGAAAATTAGATATAAAAACCAGATTTTATACTAGAGCGGAGCTAATAATAAACTCTCCTAAAATCCGCCTTCACCAAAATTACGTAGAACTATTTTAATTTCTTCGATGACGTCTTGTTGATCTTTTTTATCAGACACTCTTACAAACTTAATCAATAAATCACAAAGTTCTTCTATTTTAAGGAATTTTAGTTTATATCCGTCTGTAATAAAGTAAAAACGATATTTACCATATTTGATCTCTTTTATTAGGATCTTACCTACTGCCCCTACTGCTTTTCCTTTATGGGGGTTATCTATCAAAGTAGAAAGCAAAGAAAAAATCTTTATGGATTCGTGTTTAAATCTTTTATTGATCTCTTCTTCAAGGCTAGAAGTAATAATTACTTTTGCCATCTTTTCTTGGCCCTGGAAAGGGCTTCTTCAATGGGTACGCAGTTAGTCGTATCCATTAGTAATTCTTGTAATTGTCTTTCTTTAGCACTGGTTAATAATTTAGCTAAAATCTCGTCATAGGTTTCCCCTTTACTTCCAAATTCTTTTAATTGCTCTCGAATATCTGTTGAAATTGCAATTGTGGTATTCATTTTGTTTCACCTATAATTATTATAATGGATATAACTAATATAATGATTATATAAATCTTTCTATAAAATGGCACTATCCGTTTTATGAGTGATACATTTCTCAAATCACTCACTTTTTTC